>NZ_JBNNUW010000001.1:0-112067 GCF_050280125.1 Lysinibacillus sp. NPDC093692 | reverse complement strand
GAAAAGCGGGGGCTGTTATTTTCTACGCGAAAGCGAAGCGCAACGGAGCGGCAGTGCCAACCGTAGTGCAGTGTTAACGGAACGAAGGTTACGCGAAAGCGAAGCGGCAGCGTGCAGTGCAACGAAACGAAGGTTCAAAGCCCTAGTAAGGTCAGATTGTGTTCCAAGAAGGTAGATGTCGATATTTTTCGAAAGTTGGTCGATAAAATAAAAAATTTGGGTGATAAATAAAAAATTTGGTCGATAAATCGATAAAGTTGGTCGATAAACAATCAAAATTTCTCGATAAACCTTAAAACTGCAGCTCATTAAAGATTTTTGTTGCTATCATTACGCTGCACTGCAGAAAAATAAAAGAAGCTCATCGGACGCTCTTTGGAAGCTTTGCTCTGTGCGAAAGCAAAGCGACAGCAACAACTGTTTTAACTGTGCGAAAGCGAAGCGACAGCAACAAAGCGCACAGTCGGACGGAAATCACCCCCTCGTTATGGTGATGAGTCATTTATTGTGGAAGCAAAATAATAGTAAAATGGTAGAAAACCTCTATAATAACCAAGAAAAACAGGCGGTGTTGACCACTGCCTGTTCATCTAAACGTTTACTATTTTATTAACCTCATCACGCACTTCAAAAATATCAAAAGGCTTAGTAAAATATCGAATGGCTCCTAAATCTAATGCCTCCTGTACAACGTCCAATTCACCATATGCTGTCATCATGAAAACCGGAAGTTGTGGCCATCGCTCTTTTAAGTGCTTTAAAATTTCTATGCCATCCATTCCCGGGATTTTCATGTCTAGCAGGACACAATCTATTTCCTCTTCCGCAGCATACTTCAGTGCTTCCATACCATTTGCAGCTAAATATGTACCGTAACCTTCTTTTTTCAACACTTCATTTAAAAGTAAACGAATTCCTGGTTGATCATCGACAATTAGTACTCGTTTCACATTTCATTCCGCCCTTTTTTTAGTTATTATTTTTACGTAAAATTCTCTCTATTATGTAATATTCTCCTTTAACCTATTAATACCTTCTATTATTATAAATTATCTACTTTTGCTTTATGCTCTTTTCAAACCTATAATATTGATTGAGGTGGGACCATGTCAAAAATATTAACAACACAACTAAGTGGATTATTACAAAGAATAACACAAAATGAAGAGGAAGCAATTGAAGAAACAGCGCGATTACTTGCACAGGCGGGTATTAGTGAAGGTAATGTCTATTTCGCATGCTTTGGCGAAATGCAAGTTGTCGAATTAAATGCATTTCAAGCTGTGGAACGTTTTACGAAGTTAGTCCCTTGGACAAAAGATACAATGATCACAGAAGCGGATCGTGTATGCATTTTTACACGTAACGTACACGATGAGGATGCATTAGCATTAGCACAGCAATTAAATAATCAGTTTATTCCATTTGCAGCCGTTGCTAGCGAAGTAGCTAATGCCGAAAATCCACTAGCAGATTTAGCGTATACGTATATTTCGACACGCATGCGAGGTGGTTTATTACCAAACGATTTAGGAGATCGCATAGTTGTGCCACACGCTATTGCTGCCCTTTTTGTTTATGAAGCCGTAAAAATTGCGTATGATGAAATGCTTGGTCTTGATGACGAAGAGCTATAAAGGAATCTATAAAAAGAGTTGTCTCAGTGTTAGAGACAACTCTTTTTATTAATGTTGAAAAACAAAATGGTCAAGGAATTCTTTTAAATATTGTGGCGTTTTAAATAAGGATGATTTCCGTTCTATGCTATTAGCTTTCCTGTCGGCAAGTATCAAGTAGCCTTTAACACAAATCAACAAAAGCTTTAAAATTTTTGCATTTCAAAAGTGAACTCTAATGCTACTAACTATAATCAAACGGAAAAGACTTATAACAGTGATTCGATTTAAAACTGCTGTTGCTGTCGCACAGAATAAACATTATTGCTGAAGTTTAATTTAATATATTAAAGTGCCTTGCCAGCAGAAGAGACATACAATGTGAAGTGTTGATTGGAGTGGAGGCTGGGCGACTCCTTGGGGATTAGCGTCACAGATGAGACCCTGGAGCGAGCGATGCGAGTGAAGCGGCTCATCGGACGCCCCCAGGAAAGCGCCCAGCCGGAACGGAAATCAACTCCTCGTTTTGCCGAAGAGCTAAAAAAAGAGTTGTCTCAGCAAGTGAGACAACTCTTTTTTGTATTATTTAAATGTTGCTCCGATAAAATCACGGAACAATGGCTGTGGACGGTTTGGACGTGATACTAATTCTGGGTGGAATTGGCATGCTACGAAGAAATTATTTTCTGGTAACTCGATAATTTCCACTAATTTACCGTCAGGGCTTGTACCTGAGAAGACAAGACCTTCTGCTTCCATCGCTTCACGATATTCATTGTTAAATTCATAACGATGACGGTGACGCTCATAAACAAGCTCTTGACCATACGCTTGGCTTGCCTTTGAGCCTTCTTTTAATTTACATGGATATAAACCTAAACGTAATGTACCACCGATGTCTACACTGTCGTTTTGATCTGGTAAGAAGTCAATAATTGGGTATTGCGTTTGTGAATCTAGCTCTGTAGAATGCGCGCCTTGTAAACCAAGTACGTTACGAGCAAATTCTACTGTTGCTAGTTGCATACCTAAGCAAATACCTAAGAATGGTACATTATTTTCGCGAGCATATTGTGTCGCTAAAATTTTACCTTCAACTCCACGATCGCCGAAACCACCTGGAACTAAAATAGCGTCAGCACCTTTTAAAAGCGTAGCAACATTGTCAGCCTCTACATGCTCCGCATTAATCCAGTCAATCTCAATATCAGAATTAAATGCATAGCCTGCATGTTTTAATGCCTCTACAACAGAAATGTAAGCATCTTGTAGTTCTACATATTTACCTACTAATGCTACTTTTCGTTTATTTGGTAAGCTCTTCACTTTTGCTACAAGTTCGCGCCATTCTTCCATATCCGCTTCTGGTGCTTCAATGCCAAAATGGTCAAGTACGATATCATCAATATCTTGTGCATGAAGGTTTAAAGGTACTTCATATAAATGCTCTGCATCACGAGATTCAATAATTTCGTGTGGCTGTACATCACAGAATAAAGCTAGTTTTTCTTTCATATCTTGTGGCACTTCTTGCTCTGTGCGTACAACGATAATATTTGGTTGAATACCTAAAGAACGTAATTCTTTTACAGAATGCTGAGTTGGTTTTGTTTTAAGCTCACCTGCAGCTTTAATGTAAGGGATAAGCGTACAATGAACGTACATTACGTTGTTATGGCCTAAGTTCGTTTTCATTTGGCGAATTGCTTCAAGGAATGGTAATGATTCAATATCCCCAACTGTTCCGCCTACTTCTGTAATAACTACGTCTGCGTTAGTTTCGCGACCAGCGCGTTGAATACGATCTTTGATTTCATTTGTAATGTGAGGAATTACTTGTACTGTTCCACCGTTGTAATCGCCACGGCGTTCTTTTTGTAATACAGACTGATAAACACGACCTGATGTCACTGTAGAATGTTTTCCTAGGTTAATATCAATGAAACGTTCGTAGTGACCTAAGTCTAAGTCAGCTTCTGCGCCATCATCTGTTACGAATACCTCACCATGTTGATAAGGACTCATTGTACCTGGGTCAATATTGATATATGGGTCAAATTTTTGAATCGTCACTTCTAATCCGCGATTTTTTAATAAACGACCTAGAGATGCTGCTACAATCCCTTTTCCAAGTGAAGACACAACCCCACCTGTTACAAAAATATACTTTGTCATGAAAAAATTCCTCCTTATGTTGTACTAGAAATTGCTAGTAAGAAAAGTACATTCACGCCACATGCTGATTCTAAGCATTGATGCCAATGTTTTGACAGGCTAAGAAAATAAATATTTCTCATCCCTAAAATAAGAAAAGCCGAGAATGCCTACAAATATGTAGTCGATTCGAAGCTGTAATCGTTTCTATCTCTTTTCTACTTTCCTTTTAAAAAGTTTTAACATATATTCAATCACCGCTTACTATACATCATGAATAATTTAGCGCCTTACTATTCATTCCGTCATTATAAACATGGGAGAACTTGATTGAATAAAGTTAAAAAATAAAAAAAACGCTCCTCCTGCATAGGTTTGCAGGGGGAGCGTATTACATACACGGTCTTTCTCCTTTAATAAGGAGCCCAAGTAAAAGACTAAACGTAACCGTGATAGAAGTCAAGATTTTTTACTACAAGGATAAAAGAAAGAAAATTTCAAAGAGTAATTATCTTAGGCTTCTTCCTCTTCTTCAAATTCATCTTCATCTTCATCTTCATCGACAAAGTCCTCATCGATTTCTTCATCAATGTCCTCTAAATCATCTTCATCAAAGTCGATATCTTCTTTATCATCTGCTTCGTCTTCTTCATCTTCGTCTAGATCTTCTTCAACGAATTCTTCATAATCTTCATCAAAGTCAATATCTTCTTCTTCTAAATCTTCTTCTAAATCTTCTTCATCCTCAAGGGCTGCTTTAGATTTTTTCTTATGCGTTTTAACAGATGGAGCTGTTTCTTCTTCAATCTGTTCAACTTTATACCATTCACGTAAGCCCCAGCCTGTTTCTTGATTAAATAAGAAGCGGCCATCTACATTTAAATCAGTGTAAAATTGTAGTAGGCGAGCTTTTATTTCTTCATCACTATAGCCCACAAGCTCTTGCATTATTGTTAATAAGTCGTTATAAGACACTGAGGCACGTTTTTCATTTAAAATTGCATAAGCTAAGTTAATTAACGATTCTTCCGCTAATTGTTCTTTTGTCATTTCACGAAAATTCATTCGTGCACTTCCTTTCTCTCATCACATTGGACGTTTTAAAATTTATATAGCTTTATTTTCGGAGCGCAGCAAAAAAAGGCCGCACAAAAGTAACTTCCCATCATAAGCATAATACCCATTATATACAAAGTATTATCCTCATTGCTAGCTTCAATTACTGTTTTTTATATCACGCATCTTTTTTATCCCCAAGTAAAACAAATAGACAGATAATAATAGTAAAGGAACAGCGCCAATTTGCTTATCATACAGGAAAATAACTCCTACCACCAAAGCTAAAATAATGATGTAGTTAATAGCCGATTTCATCATCTATTGCGTCTCCCCTTTTTTTTACATTTCTATTATAACGGAAATAAAAAGAAGTGCCTAATCCTAAGACTAGGCACTTAAAACTATACAAACATTTTGTACAAAATAGAATAAACGTTAACGATCATTACATATTACGACGATATTGTCCGCCTACCTCGTATAAAGCATTCGTGATTTGCCCTAAGCTAGCGACTTTTACGGTTTCCATAAGCTCCGCGAAAATATTACCGTTGTTTACAGCTACTTGTTGTAATCGGGCAAGTGCCGCTGCGTTCTCGCCTTCATGTTGCTTCCAGAAGGCTTGTAAATTACGAATTTGCGTCTCTTTTTCTTCCGTCGATGCACGCGCAATTTCCATATTGTTAATTTCATCTTCAGAAGGCGGATTCGGATTTAAGTATGTGTTTACACCAATGATTGGTAACTCACCTGAATGCTTTAGCATCTCGTAGTGCATAGATTCCTCTTGAATCTTACCACGTTGATATTGTGTTTCCATTGCACCTAGTACGCCACCACGATCATTGATACGATCAAACTCTTCTAGTACCGCTTCTTCTACAAGATCTGTTAACTCTTCTACGATAAACGCTCCTTGTAATGGGTTTTCGTTTTTTGCTAAGCCATGTTCCTTCGTAATAATCATTTGAATAGCCATCGCACGACGTACAGATTCTTCCGTAGGCGTTGTAATAGCCTCATCATATGCATTCGTATGCAATGAATTACAGTTATCCTGTAATGCCATTAACGCTTGTAACGTTGTGCGGATATCATTAAAGTCAATCTCCTGCGCATGCAAACTACGTCCAGATGTTTGAATATGATATTTTAATTTTTGCGCTCGTTCATTGGCGCCGTACTTATCACGCATAACAATTGCCCAAATACGGCGAGCTACGCGTCCAATAACTGTGTACTCTGGATCAAGTCCATTAGAGAAGAAGAATGATAGATTTGGCGCAAAGTCGTCAATATTCATTCCTCGACTTAAATAATATTCTACATACGTAAAGCCATTTGCTAATGTAAAGGCCAACTGTGAAATTGGGTTCGCACCAGCTTCAGCAATATGGTAACCAGAAATAGATACAGAATAATAATTACGAACTTTATGATCGATAAAGTATTGCTGAATATCTCCCATCATACGTAACGCAAACTCTGTTGAGAATATACATGTATTTTGCCCTTGATCTTCCTTTAAAATATCTGCTTGCACGGTTCCGCGTACAACCTGTAATGTTTTCTCGCGCGTCTCCGTAAATTCTTCAACTGTTAAAGGTCGACCCAGTTCTTTCTCACGTAGTTTCACTTGCTGATCAATAGCCGTATTCATGAACATTGCCAAAATAACCGGTGCTGGACCGTTAATTGTCATCGATACAGAAGTTGATGGTGCACATAAATCAAAGCCTGCATATAGCTTTTTCATATCCTCTAACGTACAAATAGAAACACCCGACTCTCCAACCTTCCCATAAATATCAGGTCGGTAATCTGGATCTTCACCATATAGCGTTACCGAATCAAATGCTGTTGATAAACGTTTCGCATCATCATCCTTCGATAAATAATGGAATCGTTTATTCGTACGCTCAGGCGTTCCTTCGCCAGCAAATTGTCGCTTCGGATCTTCCCCTTCACGTTTAAATTGGAATACCCCAGCTGTATATGGGAATTCACCAGGTACATTTTCTTTATAAACCCAGCGTAAAATTTCACCATAATCTACGAATTTCGGCAAGGCAACTTTAGGAATTTTCGTACCAGATAAACTCATTGTCTTTAAAATTGTTCGAATTTCCTTATCTCGAACTTTCGTTACTAATTCATCTCCAGCATACGCTTCTTTTAAAGCATGCCAATTATCTAAAATACGTTTAGATTCAGCCGTTAATTCATCTCTAACACCTTCCGCTAAAGAAGTAAGAGATGCGATTAATGCATCATTTGGCGCCTTTTCCTTAATCGTTTCAATAGATCCCTCTAATTGGAATAGACGGCGAGCAAATTCCACCTGTTGCTCTGATTTTTTATGATAGCCACGCACAGTGTCCGTGAGTTCTCGTAAATAATAACGACGGTCGTTTGGAATAATCACATCTTGCTTTTGCGTTTTCGCAAATTGCTCATAGCCCGTCTCCCAATGACTACCTGTCTTCGTATTAATGATATTTACTAATGCAGCAAATAAAGCATTCGTTCCTTTGTCATTAAATTGACTAGCAATCGTACCGTACACAGGCATATTATCCAGTGATTCATCCCAAAGCTCTCGTGAACGTTGATATTGCTTCTGCACTTGACGTAGTGCATCCTCAGAGCCTTTGCGTTCAAATTTATTGATGGCAATCACATCCGCAAAATCAATCATGTCAATTTTCTCAAGCTGTGTAGGCGCACCAAATTCACTTGTCATTACATACATAGATAGATCAGTGTATTTTGTAATTTCCGCGTCACCCTGACCAATACCACTTGTTTCAACGATGATTAAATCATAGCCCGCTACACGCGTTACATCTAGCACGTCCCCAATGGAAGCAGTAAGCTCTGTACGAGATCCACGAGTTGCTAAACTACGCATATATACGCGATTATTGAAAATCGCATTCATACGAATTCGGTCACCAAGTAAAGCGCCGCCTGTCTTTTGCTTTGTCGGATCGACAGACAGAATAGCTACGCGCTTATCCGGAAACTCTTTCAAGAAACGACGAATTAATTCATCTGTTAAGGAAGATTTACCTGCACCACCTGTTCCAGTAATACCTATTACAGGCGTTCCTTTTGAGCGTTTGCGAGCTTCCGCTAGCATCTTTTTCGTTTCTTCATCATCATTCGACTCAGCCGCAGTTAATAAGTTTGCTAAAATTTCAGGTGTTTCTGTCGATAGAGCATCCAGCTTTTCTTGATAGCTACCTATAGCAGTCGGGAAATCAGTTCCTTTAATTTTCTCATTAATCATCCCTTGTAATCCTAAAACACGCCCATCCTCTGGTGAGAAAATCCCAGCAATCCCGTAAGCATGTAGCTCTTTAATTTCACGCGGTAAAATAACACCACCGCCACCACCATAAATTTTAATATGTGGCGCCCCTTTTTCACGCAGCAAATCATACATATATTTAAAGTATTCCATATGTCCGCCTTGATAAGATGATACCGCAATACCTTGCGCATCCTCTTGGATCGCAGCATTTACGACTTCTTCCACGGAGCGGTTATGTCCTAAATGGATTACCTCTACACCGCTCGATTGTAAAATACGTCGTATAATGTTAACCGAAGCATCATGTCCATCAAATAGACTTGATGCTGTAACAAAACGTACGTGATTTTTT
Organism: Lysinibacillus sp. NPDC093692; assembly: GCF_050280125.1. Taxonomy (NCBI): domain Bacteria; kingdom Bacillati; phylum Bacillota; class Bacilli; order Caryophanales; family Bacillaceae; genus Lysinibacillus; species Lysinibacillus sp. NPDC093692. Next base: position 103,570 of record NZ_JBNNUW010000001.1, on the reverse strand, counting down.
GGACGATATACTTCTACCTTTGTCATATGAAATCCCCACTTTCTCCCCTTAATCAATTAACCCTTTGTGTAATGAAACAGCTTTCTAATCATAAAAAAAATCGGTAATTGCAATGTCGCTCTATGCAATTACCGACAACCCCTTTACAGAACTTATTAGAACCCCTTTATGCCTGAAATGAACAGTGTTATTTGCATTTCAATAAATTCGTCAATCGAGTGCTGACGATGGAGCGCCCATTTACGGAATGCCCAACTTTGTCCAGAAACGACTAAATTATTTGCTGCTAAGTGAATTTGTTTATCTGTCATCGTTATTTCACCTGACTGCACACAGCGTTTTAGTAATCGCTCAAAAGTAGCAACCATTTCAAACTCTTTACTAAATACATAGCGTTGTGCTTCTTTCGACAGCGATTTAGTTTCCTGGTACATGATTGTCAGCTCATCAACCAAACTATCAATTTGCAAGAAATACTCTCGAATCATTTCCTTTAGCTCTTCAATCGTTCCTGCCTTAATCTCAAAACTTGAAAGTCGCCCCATCGCATGGTGATAAATACTATCACATACAAGGTAAAGGACGTCTTCCTTCGTCCGAATATATTCATATAATGTTCCGATACTAAAGCCTGCAGCTTTTGCAATTTCTCTCGTTGTGGCACGGTGAAACCCTTTTTCTTTAAATAATCTAATGGCTCCCTCTATCATCTGTTCTCGACGAATGGCGATGAGATTTTCATCTTTTACTGTTGACTGTACTTGGGGTCTTTTATCTTTTTCTGTCATACGTTACTTTGTCAACATACGAGAGATAACAAGTCGTTGAATCTCTTGTGTACCTTCGTAAATTTGTGTAATTTTTGCATCACGCATGAAGCGTTCAACTGGATAATCCTTCGTATAACCATATCCACCAAAAACTTGAACCGCCTCAGTCGTTACACTCATCGCCGTATCCCCAGCCATTAATTTTGCCATTGCTGACGCCTTACCATAAGGTAGACCATTTGATTCTAACCAAGCCGCTTGGTATGTAAGCAGTCGAGATGCTTCAATTTGAGTTGCCATATCTGCAAGCTTAAAGGATACACCTTGGTTGGCAGTAATCGGCTTACCAAATTGCACACGCTCTTTACCGTATTCAACCGCTGCATCCAATGCGCCTTGGGCAATACCTAGAGCTTGTGCGGCAATACCATTACGTCCTCCATCTAGTGTTGTCATCGCAATTTTGAAGCCTTCTCCCTCAGCTCCAAGCAGGTTTTCTTTCGGAACGCGACAGTTATCAAAAATAATTTCAGTTGTAGGAGATGAACGAATACCTAGCTTTTTCTCCTTCTTTCCTACCGAGAAGCCTTCAAAGCCTGCTTCAACGATAAAAGCAGATGTGCCATGTTTAGCTTCTGGATCTGTTACCGCAAATACAACATATGTATCTGCTACTCCACCGTTCGTAATGAAGATTTTCGAGCCGTTTATAATATAATCATCGCCATCACGTTTTGCATATGTTTTCATGCCACCAGCATCCGAACCTGATCCTGGCTCCGTTAAGCCGTATGCACCGATATGTTTACCTTCTGCCATTGGACGAAGGTATTTTTGTTTTTGTTCTTCATTACCGAATTTAAAGATCGGCCAACCCGCAAGTGAAGTATGTGCTGATAAAGTTACCCCTGTTGAAGCACATACACGTGATAATTCTTCTACCGCAATGACATATGCAAGATAATCAAAGCCTGCACCGCCGTATTCTTCTGGCCATGGAATACCCGTTAAGCCTAGCTCTGCCATTTTATCGAAAATTGCACGGTCAAACTCTTCGTTCTCGTCACGTTCAGCTGCTGTTGGTGCTACTTCATTGATAGCAAAATCACGAATCATTTCACGTAATTGCTCATGCTCTTCTGTTAATTGAAAGTTCATTGTCCATTTCCCCTTTTTCGTTAGACTCAGTTTTGTTGATTTCTATATGTGATGATATTTCTCGGGATTAACGGTCTTCCCTGTGCAATCGCCAACCATCCTTGAAAAATCAACTTCGCAATAACATCAGACTTTATTTAAGTAAATGTTTACTAATGACTAGCTTTTGAATTTCGCTTGTACCTTCGTATATTTCTGTCACCTTTGCATCTCGGAAATAACGTTCTACAGGATAGTCTTTTGTATAGCCATAGCCACCAAAAATTTGTATAGCGTCTATCGCTGTTTGCACGGCTGTACGAGAGGCAAAAAGTTTCGCCATCGAGGCCTCGGCTCCGCATGGCAACCCTTTTGTGCGTAAATCTGCTGCTCGAAAGACTAGTAACTTTGCTGACTCTACGGCAGTTGCCATATCAGCAAGCTTGAAGCCAACCCCTTGTTGCACTGCAATAGGCTTTCCAAATTGGACACGTTCTTTTGCATACGCAGTAGCTGCCTCTAGCGCCGCTTCGGCAATGCCTAGAGATTGAGCTGCGATTCCAATACGTCCAACGTCTAAGTTAGCCATTGCAATTTTAAAGCCTTCCCCTTCCTCCCCAAGAAGGTTTGCGGCTGGAATGCGACAGTTGTCGAATGTTAGTTGAACTGTACGTGAGCCGTGTAAGCCCATTTTATGTTCATCTTTACCTATGATTAAGCCTGGTGTTCCTTTTTCAACAATAAATGCTGAAATACCACGTGTTTTTTCAGCAGGGTTCGTTGAAGCAAAGACAATATAAACATCTGCTTCTCCACCGTTTGTAATAAACACCTTGGAGCCGTTGATGACATATTCATCACCATCTCGCACCGCTTTGGATTGTAAAGAGCCAGCGTCAGAACCAGCGCTAGACTCTGTTAAACAAAATGCCCCTAAATATTCACCCGCGGCAAGCCTTGGAACATAGCGTTTCTTCTGTTCATCGTTGCCGAAATAAATGATAGGGTTTGTTCCAACCGAAGTATGCACGGATAAAATAACACCCATTACTGCGCTAACCTTTGATAGTTCATTGATTGCAATTATGTACGATGTGAAATCCATCGCTGAGCCGCCTAATTCCTCAGGCGTTGTAATCCCCATTAAACCTAATTCTCCCATTTGCGCAAGGAGTTCACGTGGAAACTCTCCTGCTTCCATACGTTCTACCCACGGTTCAATTTTATCCTGAGCAAAATCACGAACCATATCACGCATCATTATTTGTTCATCTGTAAATTGTAAATGCATCTATAATGTCACCCCTGTACGTTGTCCCGTTGCATTTCATTTCATTTGAATCGTCCCATCCCCATAGGATTATTCATAAACGTAAAAGCCTCTTCCAGATTTTTTACCTAGCCATCCTGCTGCCACATACTTACGAAGCAATGGACAAGGTCTATATTTACTATCACCTAAGCCCTCATGTAAAATCTCCATAATGGATAGACATGTATCAAGGCCAATAAAATCTGCCAATGTTAACGGTCCCATCGGATGATTCATGCCGAGCTTCATTACATCGTCAATGGCTTCTTTCGACGCTACACCTTCATACAATGCGTAAATCGCTTCATTAATCATTGGTAATAAAATACGATTCGAAATAAAACCTGGGAAGTCATTTACTTCCACTGGCGTTTTCGATAGTTTTACTGTCATGTCTTCAACTGCTTTGTAGACTTCATCACTAGTAGCTAACCCTCGAATAATTTCTACAAGCTTCATAACAGGTACAGGATTCATAAAGTGCATACCAATCACTTGCTCTGGACGATTCGTAACAGCTGCAATTTCCGTAATTGGTAAAGATGATGTATTCGTAGCTAAAATGGCGTGTGCCGGTGCAATCTGATCAATTTGCTTAAAGATGGATTGCTTCACTTCCATATTCTCCACAGCAGCCTCGATGATAATATCTACATCACTAGCATCCTGTAAATCTAGTGACATATTAATACGACCTAAAATGGCTGCCTTCTCATCCTCAGTTTTACGCCCCTTTTCGACATCACGTGTTAGGTTTTTCGTAATGACTCCTAAACCGCGTTCGAAAAATTCTTGTTTCATGTCGTTCAGTTTTACATCATAGCCAGCTTGTGCACAAACTTGTGCAATGCCAGAGCCCATTTGCCCTGCACCAATAACCATTACTTTTTGAATTCCCATCATTCGTGTCCCCCTGTTTTCGGTACTTCAATCATAATCGCATCGCCTTGCCCTCCACCTGAGCAGATAGCAGCAATTCCGATACCACCGCCACGACGTTTTAGTTCATGAGCAAGTGTTAAAATAATGCGTGCTCCAGATGCTCCGATTGGATGACCTAACGCAACTGCACCACCGTTAACATTGACCTTTTCAGCATCTAAATCCGCCAGCTGCTTGCTGACAAGAGCTACTGCTGCAAATGCTTCATTGATTTCAATCAAATCAATGTCAGCTAATGATTTCCCCATCTTTTTAAGTAATTGGTTAATGACAAGCCCTGGTGTTTGCGGGAAGTTCTCTGGTTCAATCGCAAGCTCTTCATGGCCGATAATCACCGCCAGCGGCTCTCTTCCTTCACGCGCTGCACGTTCCTCACTCATTACTACTAAGGCACATGCACCATCGTTAACGCCAGGTGCATTACCTGCTGTAATCGTTCCATCCTTATCAAAGGCTGGCTTGAGTTTTGCAAGTACTTCTATTGACGTACCAGCTCTTGGTGCCTCGTCCGTATCGACATGAAGCGGCTCTCCCCTACGTTGTGGAATTTCCACAGGTACGATTTCTTCAGCAAAGTAACCTTTTTCAATTGCTGCAAGTGCACGTTCATGACTGCGAACAGACCAAGCATCCTGCTCCTCACGGCTTAACGAATATTCTTTGGCCGTTACATTACCGTAGCTTCCCATATGCGGCCTTGTCTTATCGAAAGCACATGTTAAGCCATCATATAGCATGCCATCTACCATTGTTGAATCGCCCATGCGTAAGCCTGTTCGACCATTTTGTAGATAATACGGTGCATTGGACATAGATTCCATACCACCAGCGATTATTACTTCTTCGTCCCCTAATCGAATTAGCTGATCCGCTAGTGTTACAGCACGCATCCCTGACGCACAAACCTTGTTAATCGTTTCTGTTTTCACTGCTATTGGTAAGCTTGCTTTGATCGCAGCCTGCCTTGAAGGAATTTGGCCCTGTCCCCCTTGTAAAACGGAGCCTAAAATTACTTCATCCACTTCATCAGGCGAAATATTCGCTTTCTCAAGTGCCCCTTTTATGGCGATCGCGCCTAAATCACTGGCGCTTAATGCTGATAGTGAACCTCCAAACTTACCAAATGCAGTTCTTGCTCCTGCTAAAATTACTGCTCTATTCAAGTAAAACACCCCTTTTGTTTTACGTTCTAGAAGAAGTATAAGAGCATCAACGTTGACTGAACGCTCGCTCGACCTCTATCGATGAAAAATGGGAGTTTTAAGTACAACTCCCATTTCCATTTAATCTTATTCTACAAAACAATTATTTATTGTGCAATTTATATTTTTCAGATAACTAAAATATCTCTGCAATAACCATCATTTTTCTGCGCTAGTCTCTACTTTCTCGTTTTGTTCGACACTATCCACAGAAGCTACTACTTCTTCAACCATTACATCCGCTGCTTCTTCAACAGACTCTTCGACAGCTTTCACTTTTTCACAAAATACTGAACGCTCCAATAGTTCTGCAACATCGAATGTACCGATTGTATCCTCAACCTCTTTTGCCTTCGTACCATCCTCAAGCATCGTTAAGCAATAAGGACATCCAGAAGAAATAACTGAAGCATTCGTTGCTAAAGCTTGCTCTGTTCTTGCTACGTTAATTCGGTTGCCGACATGCTCTTCCATCCACATTAAGCCGCCACCTGCGCCACAGCACATTGCTTCTTCACGATTACGCTCCATTTCCACAAGCTTAATACCTGGAATACCTCGTAAAATCTCACGTGGTGCATCATAAACATCGTTATAACGACCTAAATAACAAGAATCGTGGAACACAATCGTTTCATGAACTTCGTAATTTAACGCTAGACGATTTTCATCAATCAATTGATTCAATAGTTCTGTATGGTGGTAGACCTCACCCTTCCAGCCAAAGTCTTGGTATTCATTTTTAAAGATATTGTAAGCATGAGGGTCAATTGTAACGATTTTCTTCACGTCATTTTTCTCAAATTCATCAATATTCGCTGTCGCCAGCTCTTGGAATAAAAACTCATTTCCTAAACGACGAGGAGTGTCCCCAGAGTTTTTCTCTTTATTTCCTAAAATCGCAAACTTCACGCCCGCCTCATTTAATAGACGACAGAATGCTAAGGCAATTTTTTGTGAGCGGTTATCAAACGCCCCCATTGAACCTACCCAGAATAAATATTCCATTTCTTCGCCTGATTTTTTCAGCTCTTTCACTGTTGGAATATGAATTGTTGGATCTAGGTCACGCCAATTTTCTTTTTCTTTACGGTTTAAGCCCCAAGGATTGCCTTGACGTTCGATATTTGTCATCGCGCGTTGTGCATCAGGGTTTACTTTTCCTTCAGTCATTGTTAAGTAACGACGTAAATCAATAATTTTATCGACGTGCTCATTCATAACAGGACATTGATCTTCACAGTTACGGCAAGTTGTACATGCCCAAATCTCTTCTTCTGTAATGACTTCGCCGATTAAAGAAGGGCTGTAAATATCTTCAATAACTGCCCCCTCAGCACCAGCTGCCATCGCTAACTGATTCCCCTTTGTTTTAGCAAAGAATTGATAAGGTACCCAAGGCTTTTGCTTAGTCTCAACAGCACCAGTAAATGTTAAATGATCACGTAGCTTCACGATTAAATCCATCGGTGATAGCATTTTCCCTGTCCCTGACGCTGGGCACATATTTGTACAGCGTCCGCACTCTACACAAGAATATAAATCTAGCATTTGTTTTTGTGTGAAGTCTTGAATACGTCCAACACCAATTGCTGGAATATCCTCTTCATCTTCAGCATTTTCTAATGCTTCGAAATCGATTGGTGTTAAAGTACCTGTACGATCTAAACGATTCATGTACACATTGATTGGACTCACAATTAAGTGGAAGTGCTTCGATTGTGGTACATACACTAAGAATGTTAATAGAATTAATAAGTGCGCCCACCACATTACATAGAAAACAACTGCCGCTGCTGATGCTGGTAAGAAGCTAAAAATAGCAGCAATGCCAGAAGCAACTGGCTCTGTATAAGTTAGTTCTTCACCATGCCAAATTAGTCCCATACCATTTGCAAGCAATGTGGATACCATTAACCCGCCAATGAATATTAACACAAGCCCATTTTTCCAGCCTCGTTTTAGACGTACTAGCTTTTCTACATAACGACGGTAGAATGCCCACACAACCGCCACTAAAATCATTAATACTACAAGCTCTTGGAAAAATGTAAACACACTATAGAAAATGCCAAGCGGCAAATGTGATCCAGGTGCTAACCCCTTCCAAATTAAATCAATGGCACCTAGCTGCACCATCAAAAATCCATAGAAGAACATAACGTGAATTAAACCACTCTTCGGATCTTTTAATAGCTTATTTTGGCCAAGTACATTGACCATAAGATAACGAATTCGTTCTTGAACACTTTCATCAAACTCAACCTTTTTCCCCAATTGCACAAACTTATAGCGTGTTTTTAACAGATAGAAAAATAACCCTACTGCATAAAGCACAACCACGACTGTTAGAACAATGTTTGCAATTACTAATGGACTCATGGTTGGTCCCCCCTTTAGTTTGTCGTAAGTTTCTCTCTTTGTAGTAAATTTGCTAGTTCAATCATTATATTCCTATTCTAATAAATGAGTGAGCATTCAGTCAACATAAAACGGAAATATTTCTGATAATTTTATATTCTTACATTTTACAAGAAAAAAAGCCACCCTATTTTCAAAGCGGGCTATTAACCACTAAAGAGATTTATTCACTTATATTATAAATCCGTCTTTTGATTGTTTTTAGATATTAAAAAAGTCGATTTGCATCATGTTTTTGATGACAAATCGACTTTTCAAGTGCGCGTGATGCCTATAGCCTTTCGTTCCCCTAATCGCGGTCTCATCTGTGACTAATCCCCGAGAGGTCGCCCTTAGTTGATAAAAACTGAAATTATTCTGATAAAAGCTAAAATTGTTCCGATAAATCTTCTAAGTACTCATTGAAAAATGAATTCATCACAATAACCACAACTTTAGTTAGTTATTTTTTAAAGACATTGCCGCTTCGAATATATTCAATATCCGCAACATTCAATCGGAAATTCACAACACGTGCAACCGCAAATAAATAGTCAGATAGACGGTTTAAATATTTTTGTACAATTGTCGGTACATCTTCGATTTCCTTCATAAGCGTTACCATTTGACGCTCTGCTCGACGTGCTACTGTGCGAGCAATGTGTAAAGTTGCAGCTGCTGGTGCACCGCCTGGTAGAATAAAGCGTTGTAACGGTGGTGCTTCATCTGACAATGCATCAATACGCGATTCCAACACTTCAATCGGTTGCTCTGTAAGCTTATAATGACGCTCCTTCATAACATTAGCAAGGTCACCACCTGCATCAAAAAGCTCATGCTGAATCGTTTCTAAATCAATTAGAATATCTTTGAATAGCTCACGATCTAATTCACTAATAGCCTTGCCGATAAAAGAATTTAATTCATCGATGGCCCCATATGTCTCTACGCGTAAGCTATCTTTGTCAACGCGTCCACCGATAAGACTTGTTTTCCCTGTATCGCCTGTTTTCGTGTACAGCTTCATTTCTCTCATCTCCTAGAATTGTTTTTTATCAATTTCGCCTTGGCGTAATTGCGTCCGGATTTTGAATTGTGCAAGCACAATTCAAAATCCGTGACATCCGCCGGAGGCTTATCTTCATTCAGTAGGTGTTTGGACACCCATTATAAGGAACCACATTAGCAATCATCTCACCACCTTCAACGGTGAGAGTCATTTACTGAATGAAGATAATTTCTTATTGCCTGTACAGTCGTTTCAAAAACGCCTTTACCGATGATCTTACCTACATCAGTAATGGGACCGCCGTACAGCATTTCTTCCCCTTTTTGTGTCGCTGCAATCAATAAACTATCTGTAGCAGTACCTGTTGCAATCGTACCACTAAGCTCATCACGAATATTCTCTGATTGCAATGCCTTTGTTTTCGCCTCATTAGCCGTCATCATTGCTTGGAAAAACGCTTCTTCTGATAAACAGCCATTCACGATGACCCACGTATTTATAGTACCAATATATGGTTCATCTTGTCTTTCATGTGCACGAGATACATCAACAGCATTACCAACCCCAGCCGTAACAACTACAAGAACGCTACCAAAGGAAGCTGGAAATTCATTAATAGCGACAAGATTTGTTGGCACAGCTGTTAGCATAACGACTGTACTTGTAGATGAAAAGTGCTCCTTTTGTAAAAATTCTGCGACCTCTCTCTTTACATCATTAATCACATAATCTATTGGTACAGAGCGATTTAACAGACAATCATACCAACCGATACCTGGATTATGGACAGCTGAGGACACCGTTTTTAAAGGAAACTCTGATTGAAGCTGAATGAAATGATCTGTAACAGTGAAATTTTCTTTTTTAATGACAGCACGTTGCTGATGTTCAACGGAGGCTGGCATCATTGTAATTTGAGGCTTTGGCATTTCTGGATGTGCATAAGTTGCCACTCGTGCATGATAAACGTCCTCGATTTGCGAAGCGATTAATACTTCATGTGGCTCCCCAAATGCCCGCATCCGCCCTTCCTCCATTAGTAATAATTCATCACAGTAAAGAGAAGCTAAATTCATATCATGCAGTACCATAATAACGGTCAAACCACATTCTATTGCTTCCTTTCGTACCATATCTAAAATTTGACGTTGATGCGCAATATCTAGATGGTTGGTCGGCTCATCTAGCAGCAATATTTCCGCTGTTTGTGCAAGAGCCTGGGCGACAAAAACCCTTTGCTGTTCACCGCCCGACAAAAATTCCATCGATGTCTGTTCATAGCGTTTCACACCTGTTTGCAGCATTGCATGTTGCACTGCTTGTTCATCACGATCAGACCAGCTTGAAAAGAAGCCAGTTTGATGTGGATAACGTCCAAGCGATACAGCCTCCCTTACACTGTTTGAAAAGGCATTAGCATGTAATTGTGGCAACACTGCCATCTTCTTTGCTAATGCACGAGCAGTGTAAGAGCTACTATTTTTATCATCAATTAATACAGTGCCTGCTGTTGCTGGTAGTATGCCACTTATTACTTTTAACAGTGTGGATTTCCCACTACCATTCGGCCCTAAAATCCCTAGTATTTTACCTTTTTCAACGGAAAAACTTATATCGTGGACGATCGGTACGTCTTCATAACCACCGGAAAGATGTTCAACAACAATCATGCCCGTACCCCCTTGCCTCTACGTTGTTTATAAAAAATATAGGAAAAAACGGGCGCCCCAATAAATGCAGTAATGACACCTATCGGCAATTCTCTTGGCATAATAATTGTTCTTGCTATTAAATCACAAATAATTAGCAAAGTTGCCCCATTTAAAAATGATAATGGCAATAAATGACGATGATCTGAACCCCAAACCATTCTCGTCATATGAGGAACAACTAAACCAACAAAGCCAATCGTTCCGGAAACAGCTACCGCTGCTCCTGTCAGCATGGATCCACCTACTAAAATAATATATTTACTACGCTTAACATTGACACCTAAATGCTTCGCACGTTCTTCACCGTATAACAGAACATTTAACTCACGTCTTTGTGTCCAAAGCATAATGGAGCCAATAATGACAAACGGAATGATCATCTGAACGTAAGGCCAACCACGCATCGATACTGACCCAAGCAACCATCCGATTACTTGGCGTAGCTCCTCACCAGATAATGCAATCATTAATGAAATCAAGGAACCTAAAAATGAACTAAATATTACCCCTGTTAAAATAAGAGTTTCCATTTTTAGTAAACGGTCTACTATTCTAGCAAAGCCCATAACAGCTACCATCGTTAATATGGCACCTATCATACTAAAGGTTGGCAATGTAAAATGACCGATGACAGGTAATGAAACACTAAAGAAAATCGTCATCACTGCGCCCACTGATGCACCAGAGGAAACACCTAACGTATAAGGATCAGCCAAAGGATTTTTTAATAGGCCTTGAAAAGCTGCCCCTGCAATAGCAAGTGATGCCCCAACAAGCCCTGCTAGCATCACTCGAGGTAAACGAATCTTCCATAAAATATTGGCAGCTGTTTCATCGGCTGCCTTATTCCAAAATACTTCTAATGGAATATGAACTGAGCCTATCGCTACACCACACCAGATGCTAATGATTAAAAGCGTAATTGCTGTTACATAGGCTACAATTGTTTTACTCATTTAAACGCCTCTGGGTAAACAGCCTTTGCTATTTCCTCAAGACCATCTGCTAATCGTGGACCTTGACGACTTGTCGTACTTTTATCCACTTGTACAATCGCTTTATTTTTTACGGCAGTAATTGTCTCAAAGCCTGGACGTTGTGGAATTTTCTTTAAAATATTCGGTACATAATTATATGCCACAACAATGACATCTGGATTTTTCGCGATAATTTGTTCAGCATCAATTGGATACCAGTCATCATTTACATCTGCTGCCACATTTTCAGCATGAATCATTTCTAGCATTTCATTCATAAATGTACCTTTACCAGCTGTATAAATCTGTGGCTCATCCGACGATTCTACAAAGACTTTCTTTGGCTCAACACCCTCAAGTTTTGTTTCAACTTCTTTAACTTTTGCCTTCATATTTGTGACAATTTTCTTAGCTTCTTCTAGTTTTCCTGTTGCACGACCAAGCTGTTCAATCGTCATGTAAGTCTCATTAAAGTTTTTAGCATCCGCTACAACAAATACTTTCACACCTGCAGCCTCAAGCTGTTCAATTGCTCCTTTTGAAAAACTCATACCCGATGCATGTGCAAAAACGATATCTGGCGTTAACGCAATAATTTGTTCAATATTATAATCTGTACCGCCAACCTTATCTTTTTTAGTAGCCTCTGCTGGATAATCGTCATTATCTGATACACCCACTATTTCATCATTTAAGCCAAGACCAAATAAAATTTCAGTGTTACTCGGAATAAGAGAGACTATTTTCTCAGGGGGTGCTTCTAGCGTAATGTCTTTGCCAGTAGCATCCGTTATCTTTATTGGGAATGTTGCTTGATCTACTTTTGATGTCTCTTGCTGCTCAGCAGATGACGGCTTGTCATTTGTCGCCTCTTTTGTGTTGCATGCTGCAAGCAAGCTAACAGCTAAAAATGCTGATAATCCTATTTTCCAAAATTTCTTCATGTGAATCCCCCTTAGTCTATCTGTGCATAAAGTATTTAACGACTTGTTTTTCTGATTGATCGACACATTTTGGGTTTTTATCGTTTAAGGTTGTGGAGTTGTCGCGCAACATTGGGTTTATCTCTCTTAACGCTGCGGGTTATCGCCCAACTTTTTGAGTTTATCACCCAACATTGTGGATTTATCGCCTACACCGTGAGTTTCCGCACAACATTGTAGGGGTTATTACCCAACATTTTAGGTTTATCACCTAACATTGTGGGGTTATCGCCCTCTTTTTCAAATTTATCGATATTCAGCTTACAAAACAAATACCCCTCATCATAAAAAAATGAGGGGGTCAAATTTGCACAATATACATATACAAAATCCACCATCCTATCCTCGTAGGCTACAACGTGTTTTCTATAAAGGCAGGTCTCCTGGCTCGTGCTTCTACGCTTTTTCAAGCCTTCCCGAAATTTTCAGTGGCGCAGATTGAAAAAACTCACACTTACAGTGGCGGGACCGCATCGGAATTACACCGATTTCCCTTTTCACTTTACTTAAGTAAAGAACCTTTATAATATTCAGTTGATTGTATTATACATGAAAATCAAAGAAGTCGCCTCCATTCGAGACGACTCTTCATCAAATCAATTATGCTCAGTATAATCGCCACAGGACGTGGCATTCTTTGACTGGGTTCCTCTATTTTGTTTGGACACCCGCTGCAAAAAGTTAAACGATGTCTGTAAAATACTGTACCGTTTTCATTGGTGCACCCATTTCTCGTAATGCCCATGTGTTCTCTAAATAAATATCTGCTAGCTTCTCATATTTGCCGCCGAATCTTTGTGCCCATTCAACTGCTACAACACTTTCATATACATGTGCCATTTGCTCTGCGACCTTTTTTGCCTCAAACGTTTTTGTTGCATCATCTAAACGGCTAAATGTTTGCAAAGTTGAATCTAGTTTTGCTAATTGCCCTACTACAATTTCAACTAATGAATTGTCAGCTAGTTTTTCTAGACGTTCCTCCATGACACGAACAAACATTTCATGCACATGAAACTTATCAACTAAGCGAATGAGCTCTAATGCTAAAATATTCGCAGTCCCCTCCCACACGGTAAGGACCTGAGCATCTCTTAATAATCGTGGTGTAACAAAATCTTCAATATAGCCGTTTCCGCCATGTAATTCAATGGCTTCACTCGCATAATGCACAGCTTGCTCTGCCGTTTCTTTTTTCATGATTGCAATATACAAGCGATTCAAAATGATGTCCTCTTTATTCCCCTGCCCACTAGTTACTTTATCGTACAGCTGAATAAGGTCAAAAACTGTGGCAACTTCTACATGAAGCTTGGCAGCGAATTTTCCTAGTGTATCCTGAATCATAGGATATTGCGTTAAAGGTTTACCAAATGCATGGCGATTTGCCACATAGTGCTTCGCCTCTAAATAACCGCGGCGCATGATGCCGATAGAGGCAACTGCATTGCAAATTCTTGATAAATTAAGCGCCTCCAACATATAGTAAATCCCTTTATTTAGGTCACCGACAACATATGCTAGCGCCCCATCAAATTCCACCTCACCAGAAGGTACTGCTCTAACACCAAGTTTATCCTTTAAACGCCGAACACGCAGGTTATTAACTGTGCCATCATCCTTTCTCCATGGAACTGCAAACAATGTTAAACCCTTTGAACCTGCCTGAGCCCCTTCTATGCGTGCCAATACCATGGTCACTCCACACATTCCAGCGTTAGATGCAAAATATTTCTCACCATATAAACGATACTGCTTGCCGTCCTGCCTTGCCTCTACAACATTCGCTCCGACATCAGAGCCACCTTGGCGCTCCGTTAAAAATGTAGCCCCCTCATAGAGCTCTGTCTCTCCAGTTGCACAAACATGTGGTAAAAAGCGCTCCTTCACCTCATCACTCGCATAATGATCAAGTAAATAAGCAGTTGCCATCGTTAACGTAACAGGACAGTAAAAGCCTGGTTCAGCATGTGATAGTATATAGCCTTGAGCAAAGCTATACACATAGTTGCCCTTTCTACCTAATTGCGGAATATCTTTATGCACATAGCCAACAATGCCAGTATTGTACGTCTCTTCAATTGTTTTTTTATAGCCGTCATTGACCCAAATCTCCGACACTTCTTCACCATAAGCATTATACCTTTGTAATCGAGGTTCACCCTCTCTATCCGTATGTTTAGCTCTCACATCAATATCTCCGGCACAAAGCTCACCGAAATCCGTTAGCTCACGTGTTGCATATTCTGCAAACTCTTTATCTAGCATCATTTCTAAAACGTTTTGAAGTGTATCATTCTCTTTAAAAAAGTTTGTTGTTTTCAGTTCTTCCTGCTGTAAAACCTTCATTTTATCTCACCTCTTGTCCTTTCAACGTTTGTTTTAGTATTTTGCCTGATGCATTTCGTGGTAGCGCTTCCACACGTTCAAAGATGCGTGGAATTTTATATTTAGCAAGATGCTCCTCCAAATAAGCTTTAAGTTCGTTCTCGTCAATTTCTGTTTTAGCAGCATAAACAGCCTTCACCGTTTCTCCCCACTCCGGATGCGGTACACCTATTACAGCAACTTCAAATATTCCCTCATAGCTCAACATACGATCTTCGATTTCTTTCGGATAAATATTTACACCGCCTGAAAAAATGACATCCTTTTTACGATCGACAATCCAAATATAGCCGTCCTCATCTAAGCGAGCTAAGTCACCTGTTTTCAGCCAACCATCTATAAATGCAGCCTTTGTTGCGATATCATCCTTGTAATAACCCACCATATTGCTCTCACCGAACAACACAATTTCTCCTACTTCACCAACACTGACATCTTCTCCATTGTCGTTGATAATACGCAGCTCCGCTCCAAGTGGTGCACGTCGTCCAACGCTCCCCGCCTTCGTTGCATGCTCTTCACCAAGCAATATTGAACCGTTTGGACCAGCCTCTGTTAAGCCATAGACACAAGTTAAATTTTCTGTTCTAAAAGCTTTTTGTAAATGACGGACTTCGTTTTGTGATAACGGTGCGCCACCATATGCCCACCATTTCATCGATGATAAATCAGCTGTTTGCAATCTTGGCAGTTGGGCAGTTAACAAATATGCGACAGGTGCTCCAAAGAAATGCGTTGTCCGCTCCTGCTCCATTGAATCAATAAATAAATCAGGTGTAAACGTTGGTGTTAACACGTTTGTTGATCCTACAAGTACCCCGGCCATTAAAAATAAATGTAATGGAGCTGAATGCGTTAACGGCATCATTAGAAGGATCCGGCTTTCTGGCTTTACTTCCATTTCCACTGCAATCATTTGCGCTACAGATAAAATATTACGATAACTAAACAACACACCCTTTGGTTTTCCCGTTGTACCCGATGTATATAAAATCGTTGAGACATCCTCTTCATTCAACTGGCAATCAATTGTTTGAGTGCTCGCATGTTCAATAAGTGTTTCATAGTTTAGCCAGCCTACGTGCTCTTGACCCGTTTTGATTTTCAAAGGAACTACTGTGATGTTTTCAACTGCTGCAAAAATTGCCTCATGCACTAAAATAGCTTTAGCATCAGCATGCCGAGCTACATACTCGACCTCCTGCAACGTAAATTTCGCATTTACTGGAACGACAATAGCCCCGATGCGCTGAATAGCAAAATAGCTAACAACAAACTCTACAACATTTGGCATAAAAATGATTACATTATCGCCTTGTCGCACACCCTGCTCTACTAAAGCATGACTAAAACGTGTCACTTGCTCATCTAAATCACGATAAGTTACTCGTCTTCCTTGACAAATAACCGCTTCACTCATAGGGTATTTTCGCGCATTCCGTGCTAACAAATTAGAACTATTCATCTAGCATCTCTCCCTTTAAAGTCGCTAATTTTTCTGTAAATATGCCTTGTAATTGCTGTATCTCTTTTTTCATCTGTACAAGCTCTGCGATTTTGCCATCAATCTCTTCAATTTTTTGTTCCCCATATTCGACCGTACGCTCCAACTGCTGAATGCCCGTGCGATCATAATCAAACAGCAATACCATCTCCTTAATTTCCTCAAGTGAAAAACCGTACCGCTTTCCTCGGAAAATAAGCTTAAGCTTCGCTAATTCTTTTTTTGAAAAGGTTCGTTGATTAGTAGATGATCGATTGGGATGAAGCAGCCCCAGCTCCTCATAATAGCGAATTGTCCGTGTTGAAACCTTAAACTGCTTAGCCACTTCTTGAATCGTCTTCAACACCATCTCCCCTTTCCCATTTTTCATCAGTATATCATTGACGCTAACGTAAACTTCAACAAAATATCTGAATTTTACAGAAAATTATAGTTTTAGAGAGATGAATCTGTTTGTTTCGGGGATTTTACGCGGCACTTTGATGGTTCAACCCATGACTTTGGGGTTCTATCCACGATTTTGATGGTTCTATCCACGATTTTTGGGATTCTATCCACGACTTTCGGGGTTCTATCCACGATTTTGGGGATTCTATCCATGACTTCAATTTCCGTCGCTTCAGCGGTTCTTTCTGTCACTTCGACTGTTCTTTCCGTCGCCCCGGCCACTCCCTCCGTCACCCCAGCCACTCCTTCCGTCACCCCAGCCACTCCTTCCGTCACCCCAGCCACTCCTTCCGTCACCCCGGCCACTCTTTCCGTCACCTCAACCGCTCTTTCCGTCACCTCAACCGCTCTTTCTGTCACCTCAACCGCTCTTTCCGTCACCTCAACCGCTCTTTCCGTCACCTCAACCGCTCTTTCCGTCACCTCAACCGCTCTTTCCGTCACCTCAACCGTTCTTTCCGTCGCTTCGACTGTTCTTTCCGTCGCTCCGGCCACTCTTTCCGTCACCTCAACCGCTCTTGCTTCCTAAAACAGAAAAAAACCCCCGGCACATGATCGTGCCGGGGGCTGGAAAGACGATTATTACATTTTTTCTGGTGCTGATACGCCGATTAAGCGTAGTGCGTTGGCAATTGTTGTACGCACAGCAGTGATAAGAGCTAAACGAGCTTCTGTTAGCTCTTTATTTGAAGCATCTAACACTTTTTCAGCGTTATAGAAGCTGTGGAATGCAGCTGCTGTTTCTTGAATGTAGTTGGCGATACGGTGTGGTGTACGGTGCTTCGCAGCATCTGCTACCATTTTCGGGAAGTCGCCCACTTTTTTCAGTAAATCGATTTCTTTTTCAGCAGTTAAAAGGCTTAAATGATCTGTTGTTGCAGCAAAGCCTTGCTCATTTGCTGAGCGTAAAATTGAAGAAATACGTGCATGCGCATATTGTGCGTAATACACTGGGTTTTCGTTTGATTGAGATACGGCAAGGTCAAGGTCAAAGTCCATGTGAGAATCGCCTGCAGTTTTCACGAAGAAGTAACGAACTGCGTCTAAGCCAACTTCTTCTACAAGCTCACGCATTGTAACAGCGTTCCCTGTACGTTTAGACATTTTGAATTTCTCACCGTTTTTATAAAGTTGAACCATTTGGATGATTTCTACTTCAAGTGTATCACGGTCGTAACCAAGCGCCTGAATAGCAGCTTTCATACGTGGGATATAGCCGTGGTGATCAGCGCCCCAAATATTAATTAATTTATCAAAGCCACGTACAATTTTATCTTCATGGTATGCGATATCTGGAGTCAGATATGTGAAAGAGCCATCATTTTTAATTAATACGCGGTCTTTATCGTCACCAAAAGTTGTCGAACGGAACCAAGTTGCACCGTCTTCTTCAAATACATGGCCATTCGCTTTCAGTTTATCTAACGCTACTTCGATTTTGCCGTTTTCGTATAGTGATGTTTCTGAATACCACTCATCAAAGTTTACACGGAAGTTTGCAAGGTCTGTTTTTAACTTGGCTAATTCTAACGCTAAACCATGTTGACGGAAGAATGCAAAACGTTCTTCTTCAGATTTTGATAAAATTGCATCGCCATGCTCTCCTACTAGTTTACCAGCGATTTCAATAATATCTTGACCGTGGTAGCCATCCTCTGGCATCTCAGCATCCAATCCTAAAGCTTGCTTATAACGCGCTTCAAGTGAATACGCTAAGTTATTAATTTGGTTACCTGCATCGTTAATGTAGTATTCACGAGATACTGCGTAACCTGCCATATCTAACACATTGCATAATGAATCCCCTACAGAAGCTCCACGTGCATGACCTAAATGAAGATCTCCTGTTGGATTTGCAGATACAAATTCAACTTGAATTTTTTCTCCTGCGCCAGCATTTGAACGGCCATAATCTACACCTTGCTCAAGCACTGCTTTTACTACACCTGTTAGGAAATCTTTACGCACAGTAATATTCATGAATCCAGGGCCAGCAATATCGATTTTTTCAATATCTGTACCTGCTGTGTCTAGGTTTTCTAAAATTGCTTCTGCAATTGCACGAGGTGGTTTTTTTGCTAACTTCGTTAATTGCATTGCAATGTTTGTTGCATAGTCCCCATTCGCCTTATCCTTAGGTGTTTCTAGGTGAATATTTAACTCTGTGCCAGCTTCGACTAAACCAGCTTTTTCAACAGCCTGCGCAATTGCTACTTTAATGGCTTGTTGTACTTGTTCTACTGCGTTCATCATTGTACCTCCGTAAATGTAATGTCTAATGTATAATTGCCAACGGATTGCCCACCCATTAGTAAATCGTACTGTACATGGAAATCTCCGCTTACTGCCTGCTTTGTAAACGTCATTTCTTTCGTGTCTATGACGAGTGGCATTGAACCTAATTCACTTTCATAATGACCCATTTGTTGTTTAATTATGTTAAGTGGTAGTCGCATTTTTATTGCTCCATTACGCATAATTAATGCCTGTTCATTGCCTAGCTTCATAGTTGTGCGGATGGTTTTATCCTCCTGCACCTCTTCATATTTCAAATATATGCTTCCTGCTTTTTCAAGTAGCTGCCCTGTTAGCAACATTTCATAACCTTCAGATTCCCCGTCAATCGGTCGAATCGTAGAAATGAGCTTAATGTTCACCTGCGATCTTGCTTCGTTCGCCATTATGGACGCTCCCTTTTAATGTTTTTACTATAACCTTTTTATTATAGGATGAATACTCATATTTTTTCAAGATAGAAGTAAGTATTCTATCCGATGTTTGTTCAGAATTACTTACCATTTAAGTATTGACACAAATCCACAGTAAATCTACAGTTATGTTATAAAGTCTGAATTTTTCATCATTTTGTTGAAATGAGGGTTGCTATATGTTAACACTTGAACAAATTCATGCTGCTAAACGAAGAATTTCTCCTTATATTTTTGAAACGCCTATTATTCAATTAAACGGTCTCGATCATCTTTTAGGATGTCACGTCTACATAAAAGCCGAGAATATGCAAAAAACAAACTCCTTTAAGCTTCGAGGGGCTCTCAATAAAATGCTTTCCACACCATTAGAACAATTACAAAAAGGCGTAGTTGCTGCATCCTCAGGTAATCATGGCAAAGGTGTTGCCTTTGCTGCCAAACTGTTAAATAGTAAGGCAACAATTGTTCTACCTGATTCAGCTCCTACCGTTAAGGTTGATGGAATACGTGCCTTAGGTGCAGAAGTTGTACAGTGTAAGCTAACAGAAAGACATACCCTAACTGAAAAGCTTAGTCGTGATTATGGCTATTACAACATACATCCTTATGATGATTACGATATTATGGCAGGACAAGGAACAGTAGGCTTGGAAATAGTAGCACAGCTTCCAGTTGTCGATACTATAGTTGTTCCTATTGGTGGTGGTGGATTATTAAGTGGCATTGCAACTGCTGTCAAATCCATAGCCCCTCATATCAAAACAATTGGTGTGGAGCCCGCTGTTGTTTCGCGTTACACAAAAAGCTTAGAAGCTGGTGAAAGATTGCTTTTAGCCGAACACAAATCTTTGGCAGATGCCCTACTAACTTTACAGCCAGGGGAACGAAATTTTCCAATTGTTCAACAGCTTGTCGATGAGATTGTAAGTGTAGATGAGTCTTTGATCCAACGTGGGATGAAAACCTTACTCTCCGAGGGTAAAATTATCGCAGAACCCTCCTCTTCTATTGGAATTGGCGCTGCCCTGCAAGGAGCTTTACCTATTCATAAAAACGAAAAAGTATGTTTCCTCATTACAGGAGGCAATGTTGGATTAGAGGCTTGGACTTAAGGAGACTAGCAAAAAAAGCATCCACTCAAATAAATGAGAATGCTTTTTTTGACATGTCGTGTTTAAACGTAGCTTTCAGTATTCCCCAATTTAGTAACATCAGTCTTAGGAAATAAAGCTTTCCAGAAATAAATAGCGAGACCAATTAACACTAGACAATGAAAGATATAAATAGAAACAGCAAGAACATTCGGCTCACTTTTATCGGTCAGAATAGCAATAAAATCATGCGAAGCGTGCCAGATAATCGGGAACATAATACTTTTTGTCTTTGCAACAATTTCTGCACAAACTAACCCAAAGAGGCATGCAAATGCTACTTGCATTAATGTCAATAAAAAATCCTGACCGGAAAGTACATTTACAAAATGTCCAATTCCAAACAAAATAGAGGAGCCTATAATAGCCGTTTTAAGCCCTTTCGCTGATAAATATTTGAGAATTAGGCCACGGAAAATAAACTCTTCAAAAAGACCAACGGCAATAACAAATAGAAACAAAATAAATACATATTGCGCAGAAAAACCATCTCGATCTGTAATACCACTAAAGAATGCAGTCAACTCAGAAATAACGATAACAGCCATCCACGCCTCTACTTTAAACTTTCTAAATCCGAAATCTTGGAAAGAGAATTTACTTTTTTTCATGATCCAAAGAGTAACTAGTACACCAACTGCAAAGGCAATAAATTGAATCAAAGTTATAGAGCTTAAGCTACTTATATTTTTGACAGCTATAATTACACCAGCTATGAAAGGAAAAATAAGTGCTAGCAAAGTAAATAGCATCGATAAAAGAATAGGTGAATTTTTCATCTTCATTTATTTTCTCCATTCAATAATTTTAGTTTTACTCCTTCAAAAACGTCTTTTAAAATACCCTCAATTTCCGAGCTATCTAAATCGCATGTATTTGTCGCACACATTGTTGCTATACCGTGCGTAGTTAACCATATATCAATAAATAGAGATTTAGCAGAGGTTTGAGTTAATCCCGTTAAATTAGAAATTAGCGCTATAATTCCTTGATTTTCTACGTCATTTATTAAATCCGAAAAGCTCGTGATCTTATATTTATTAGATAGGAATAATAGCTCAAATAACTTATTTTCTTCGCGAGCAAAGTTAATATAAGCTAACCCCATTCCTAAAAAAGAACTTTCTTGCAAGCCCTTAAACATTCTTTCGTTATAAAGATTGCTAGCTCTTTCATATATGGCATACTTCAAATCGTCCATACTTGAGAATAATCGAAAAATAGGCTTTGTCGAACAACCTAATTCTTTTCCCAAATCCCTTGCATTCACACTATCAATGCCACTTTTCCTAGTCATTTCAAAAGCACAATCCAATAAAATTTCCTCTGTAAATCTCTCTTTTGGTGCCAAAAAAATTCGCCCCCCTTTATAGGTAACGCTTGTTACCTATAAAGTAACAATATTTTCCTGTCTATGTCAATAAGATATGTGATACTAATCGAAAGTTTTTGAAAAAGCAAAAAGAGTTCAACTTGGTAAATGAGCTTTTTTCCAAAGAAAGTCCTTGAACTCCCCAAAGATTGCTTTTAGCAGAACAAAATCTTTCACTGATGCCCTACTAACTTTATAGATAACAACTTGTCGATGTTCAATCTGAATAAAAACCTTACTCTCCGAGGGTAAAATGTTCACAGAACCTCCCTCCACCATTAGTATCGACGCTGCCCTGTAAGGAGCTTTACCTATTCGGATAAACAAAGAAGACGCTTCAACATTAGCTCATCAAAAAAGCATCCACTCAAATGAATGAGTAAATGCCTTTTTATCTTGTTTAAACGTAGCTTTCAGGCTTCCCTTTTTTATTGCTCTCTCCATCTTTCTTAGAGAATAAAACTCTCCAGAAATAAATTGCGAGACCAATTAGCACTAGACATTGAAAGACATAAATAGAAACAGCAAGAACATCCGGCTCACTTTTATCAGTCATGAATGCAATAAAATCGTGCATAGCGTGCCAGATAATCGGAAAAATAATACTTTTTGTCTTTGCAACAATTTCTGCACAAACTAGCCCAAAGAGGAATGCATAAGTAATTTGTAATAATGTCATTAAAAAATCTGCACCGGAAGCTAAATTTGCAAGATGTCCAATACCAAACAAAATAGAGGAACCTAAAATAGCTACTTTAAGCCCTTTAGCTGATAAATAGTTAAAAATTAGACCTCGGAAAATAAGCTCTTCACAAAAACCAACGGCAATAACAAGTAGAAGCAAAATAAATAAATATTGCGCAGAAAAACCATCTTGATCTGTAATACCATTAATGAATGCAACCAGTTCAGAAACAATGATAACAGCTATCCATGCCTCTGCTTTAAATTTTCTAAATCCGAAATCCCGGAAAGAGAATTTACTTTTTTTCATGATCCAAAGAGTAACTAGAACACCACCTGCAGTGGCAATAAATTGAATCAAAAATATAGAGCTTAAGCTACTTATATTTTTGGCAGTTACAATTACACCAGCTATGGCAGGAAAAACAAGTGCAAGCAAAGTGAATAGTATCGATAAAAGAATAGGTGAATTTTTCATTTTCATTTATTCTCTCCATTCAATAATTTTTGTTTTACACCTTCAAAAACGTCTTTTAAAATACCCTCAATTTCCGAGCTGTCTAAATCGCAAGTATTTATCGCAATACCATGCGTAGTTAACCATATATCTATAAATAGAGACTTAGCAGAGGTTTGAAATTAGCGCTATAATTCCTTGGTTTTCTACCTCATTTACTAATTCTGAAAAGCTAGTGATCTTATATTTATTGGATAGGAATAACAGCTCAAATAACTTTTTTTCCTCTCGCGCAAACTTTATATAAGCTAACCCCATTCCCCAAAAAGAACTTTCTTGTATGCCTCGAAACATTCTTTCGCTATAAAATATAGGCTTTGTCGAACAACCCCTAATTCTTTTGCTAAATCTCTTGCATTAACACTATCAAACCCATTTTTTCTAGCCATTTCAAAAGCACAATCCATTAAAATTTCTTCTGTACTTTAGGTGCCAAAAAAATTCCCCTCCCTCGATAGGTAACATCAGTTACCTATGATGTAACAATATTTTCCTGGCTATGCAATAAGATATGTAATACTAATCAAAAAGTTTCCAAAGAAATGAAAAAAACTCACTTTGTAAATGAGCTTTTTTTCACCAAGAAAGTCCGTAAACTCCCATTATCTATCGGATCATGTTAACCAAATTACAAAAGCAATTGGGGCTAAAAATGGTCTCATTACGCCCCACCTTTAGCCTCATATCAAGCTGTATTTGCGATGACGTTTCACTTTCGCTAACAGCACGGCAAATCAAATCGAAATCACCTTTATTTTCCTTATTCACTTTCTTGTTTAATTTGATTAATTCTCTGTTTTCCCCATTCATACATCATTTCAACGATTGGTAATAACGTCATCCCTAGTTCAGTCATTGAATACTCGACTTTCGGAGGAACTTCTGGAAACACTTCTCGGTGAACAATCCCATCTTCCATCAGTTCACGTAATTGGTTTGATAATATCTTATGAGATATTTTCGGAAAAAGTCTTTGAAGCTCACTGAAGCGATGCGGTCCTTCGACGCCTAAATGCCACAGAATAACAACTTTCCATTTACCGCTTATGATCGATAAGGTAAGTTCTTTTTCACAATGGTAATCGTTATTTATTATTCTCTCTTTTATCTCTTCTCTTAATTTATCTGACATAAAGCTAACTCCCTTTTCATATAAGTAACTTTTAGTAACCTCCGCACAAAAAAGTGCACTCTTCACAATGTAGAAAACCGTAGTAAAATGAGGTTAGTCTTAAAGACAAATCTTAATCTATTTTTTCGTCTAAATAAAACGATCTTATCTAAAGGAGAGAAAAACATGCAAGCAATCGCAGGTAAAGTGGCGTTAATTACAGGAGCTGGACGTGGAATTGGACGCGCAACAGCAGTAGCATTTGCGCAAGAAGGTATTCACGTAGGTCTTGTTGGACGTACGCTTGAAAATTTACAACAAGTAGCAGAGGAACTAAAACAATATGATGTGAAGGTAGCCATCGCTGCGGCAAACGTAGCGGATTTAGACTCTATTACTACAGCCGTTGAATCTATTCGCGGTGAGCTTGGCGCGATTGATATTTTAGTAAACAATGCAGGTATTTCTAAATTCGGTGGCTTCATGGACTTAACGCCTGAAGAATGGACAAATATTATCGATGTCAACGTAAAAGGTGTGTATTACACAACACGTGCTGTATTACCGGAGATGATCGAGCGCAACACAGGCGATATCATTAATATTTCCTCAACTGCTGGTCAAAAAGGTGCACCAATTACAAGCGCATACTCGGCTTCAAAAGCTGCAGTTATCGGACTAAGTGAGTCATTAATGCTTGAAGTGCGTAAGAAAAATATTCGCGTTACAACATTAACGCCAAGTACAGTTGCTACAGATATGGCTGTTGAACTAAACTTAACAGACGGCAATCCAGAAAAAGTGATGCAAGCAGAAGATTTAGCAGATTTAATGGTTGCACAACTAAAACTTCACCCACGTGTTGTCTTAAAACATGCTGGACTTTGGTCAACGAATCCTTAATAGAACTCTATGAAATATCAAGGCGCTATCCGATGTATTTGGAATGGCGCCTTTCTTTTTTAACAATATGCTCCTATGAGATCCATACAGTTTACGGCTACTTTCTCTAGGAATTGGATGAACAAATAGTTTCTGTAGTTAGAGCTTAAAGTTACCCCTACTCACCCGCTTCTTTTCGAAATAAAGGTTCTATCGAAGTACTTTACTAGCACCTTCTTCCAGCACCACAATTAAAGAGAATTATTTCCTTAGTTCTAACTCATCATTCATTAAATGTATAGCCTCTTTTTCCGCCTTCGATTTAATTATCAATCTATAACTTCCAACTATTTTAAAAATTTTTTAACTTTAACTAACTTTTTATAGTTGGAAAGACGTCCAATAATTAGTAATTAAACCATTTAAACAAGAGGAGAAATAATTATGAAAAAAACAACTAAAAAATCATGGATGATTGTATCAGCACTAACAATAGGGATGGCTGTCTTCACGCCATATCAAGCTGAGGCAACTACAACAACGAAAACAACAAACGAAATAACTGTTAAAGCTGAACAACAAATTAAAGGCACTATTAAAAGTGTTTACGGAGATAGCATCTCAATTAAAGGGAAAGACGGCAAAAACTATTATATCGACCTTCAGAAATTTTCAGATAAGCAATTAGAAAAAATGAACTTAGTAGAAGGTCCTGAAATCTCTGTAGAAGGTAGCTTAGTACAAGATTATTCAGACTTCTATACGTTTGACACATATAAAAAAAGCTTACCTAAAGAAATAACAAAAGAAGACCTAGCAAAATTAGAAAAGTTATTTAATCAAATGAAGAAGTTAGAAAAAGAAGAGAAATATGATGAAGTAGAAAAAGTTAATCTTGAAATGGATAAAATCACAAAGCCGTATATTTTAACTAGCTGGGTACCTATATCTTTTGAAGAGTTCATTGAAGAGTATGGATTTAGTGAAAAAAATATAGTTATTAAAGAAAAAGATAAAAAACAACTGAAAGATATTTATAAACAGTGGATAAAACTAGAAAAATCTAATAAAGAAGAGGACGCACAAGAAAAATTCGATGAATTCCAGAAGGTTCTTCAGCCTTACTTAGATGCTCTAAATCCACCGATAACATTTGAAGAATACATCTCAGATTTGGAATTAGATATCCCGGTTGAAGCTATGCCAAAACTAAAAACTTTATACAATGATGCTAAAAAAGCTGATACAGATAAAAACGAACAATTATCTGACAAGCTATGGGGTGAATTCAATGAATTGCTTGATCCTTATTTTAAGCCAATCAGCTTTGAAGATTTCTTTTCTAACTTTGATTTCGAAATCAAGTCAAATGATCAAAAAGAATTAAAAAAGCTATATGAAGAAGCAACAGCTCTTGCTAAAAAAGGTGACTATGAAAAATCAAATGCAAAATGGGATGCTTTCGATAAAATTTTAAATCCATATTATGAAGCAAATAAAGAAATACTAATCTCAGCTTCTAAAGTAACGATAAACGGTAAAGTTTATACTTCAAAACATTAATATATTTCGGGGTTATCCTAAAAGTCATTAAACAATGATTTAGGGATTAACCCCTTTCTTATCTCCTTATAGCCCTATACGCTTATTGTGAGTATTTTTCTCGCCATAATTTTTTTAGTTATTAACAGTCTGCAGTCCGAAATTTCCCCTCTTATCAACTAACCTTAAATTTCAGAGTCGGTGACAACTTTGCTCTAAGCAAAAAAGGATTTCCGCATACACATGCAACAATTCTTATGAATAATGATATCCAAGTAAAAACCATTGCCGAACGATTAGGAAATACTGCTGAAATGATCCATACAGTTTATGGACACATTCTCTAGGAGATGATGGTGCAAACAGTATCTGTATTTAGTCAAAGTTTAAAGAAAAATGGGGCTAGCTTATTGCTAACCCCACTCCAACCAGTTTATATAAACACTAGAAAACCTTATTTATTTTACCCAGCCTAAAATCATTTCTCTCAATAACTTCGAAGCTGTATTTACTGTCATTTCCGATGTGTCGTAGATTGGTGCAACTTCAACTAGGTCAAAGCCCACTACATTGACGTTACTCGCTGCAATTGCATGGATAGACGCTAGTAATTCTTTTGATGTAATGCCTCCGCAATCTACTGTTCCTGTACCTGGCGCATGTGCTGGGTCAAGTACATCTATATCAATCGTTACGTAAACGTTGCGACCCGCTAAAGACGGTAATACCTCTTTTAATGGCTCTAGCACTTCGAATTTTGAAATGTGCATGCCATTTTCCTTCGCCCATTCGAATTCTTCTTTCATACCTGAACGGATACCAAATGAATATACATTTTTCGGTCCGATATGTTCAGCAATTTTGCGAATAGGTGTTGAGTGTGAAAGGGGCTCTCCTTCATATTCTACACGTAAGTCTGTATGTGCATCGAAGTGAATAATTGCTAAGTCATCATATTTTGCTGATACAGCTTTCATAACAGGCCAAGATACTAAATGTTCGCCACCCATACCTACAGGGATTTTACCATCTGCTAAAAGCGTCTCGATATACTTTTCAATTTCATCTAACGAGCGTTGTGCGTTGCCGAATGGTAACGGAATATCACCCGCATCAAAATATTTCACTTCTTCTAACTCACGGTCTAAGTATGGGCTGTATTCTTCTAGACCAATGGATACTTCACGAATACGCTGAGGGCCAAAACGTGAGCCCGGACGGTAACTAACTGTCCAGTCCATTGGCATACCATAAATGACCGCCTGAGCATCCTCATACGTAGGATGACTTTTTATAAAAACATTTCCTGAATAAGCTTCATCAAATCTCATTAATAGACCTCCACTTTTAGAAATTAATCCTATTACATTCATTTACATCAGTTCATTACTAAATTGATTTCCGTTCCAATTGGGGGTTTCCAATCTCCCACCAAATCATTTTTCCACATGATATCTATTTTATAACTTGTGATAATGAACCTCTATTAAGGGCTTACAGGAATGTAATGAAACCTCTATCCCTGTATCCTCGTATACATTATTGGAACGTCTAGCAGAATTCGATTAAAATCTACAATGTGCTATTCTTTTGTCGAATGCTAGCATTTCAAACAGTACAAAAAAAGTATAGATGTTTTTGAATAAAGTGCAATAGTTTTTACCAATAATTTCGATTAAATATGAATGTTCAAACACATACTATACGCAAGTGTGAGAAAACGAGGTGAAGTCGGATGAAGAGAAAAAGCTATCAACGTAAGCAAAAACGTTCAAAGCGTACACGTAAAGCACTTACCTATTTTGTTGCCTTTACATCCGCAATTGTAGTAGCATTTATAGCTTTACGCGTCTATGTTCAAGTGGCCGGTGCCCCGCCTTTAACCGTACCTAAAGCCTCTATTTTCTTAGATGAAAATGAGAACCAAATTGGGGATCACTTTGCGAATGAACGACGTTACTGGGTTAGTCTTGATGAGATGTCTCCCTATTTAAAGCAAGCAGTAGTAGCTGTTGAAGATAAAGATTTTTATAAGCATGGCGGTTTGGATTTTTCTCGTATCGCTGGTGCAATATTAGTTGATATTAAGGCTGGAAGTAAAGTTCAAGGAGCAAGTACAATTACACAACAATATGCTCGGAATCTATATCTTTCACATGAGAAATCGTGGACACGAAAATTAAATGAAGCACTGTATGCTTATAGATTAGAAGTTTTTTATGATAAAGATGAAATACTAGAAGGTTACTTAAATACTGTTTACTACGGCCACGGTATGTACGGCGTAGAAGCTGCAAGCCGATTTTATTATGGAAAGTCTGCAAAAGATTTAACACTTGCGGAAGCAGCAATGTTAACCGGTGTTCCAAAAGGGCCAAGTATTTACTCCCCTATTGTCAATTTAGAGAAGGCAACTAATCGCCAACACGTTATTTTAAAATTGATGACTGATCAGGGTGCTATTACGCAAGATGAAAAAACACGTGCAGAAAGTGAAAAGCTTGTCTTAAAGAATGATAGCTGGGTAGCCACAAAATCTGTAGCACCATTTTTCCTTGACGTAGCATGGCAAGAGGCTAGTGAAATTTTGAAATCAAAAAATCTCGACATTAGTGAGGGTGGCTGGACTATCCAAACAACGATTAATCTAGAACATCAAAAGGCAGCTGAAGAAGCTGTAGCTAAACATATGCCTGCTGATGATCTTCAAACTGCTTTTGTTAGTATGAAATCCAATACAGGCTCCGTTACAGCATTAGTTGGAGGTCGTGACTATGCTGCAAGTTCATTTAACAGGGTTACACAGGCAAAACGTCAGCCAGGCTCGACCATTAAACCTATTTTATATGCGGCAGCTTTAGAGAATGGTTATACACCATTAACACTTTTAGATGTAGGTGAGACAACTTTCACTTATGATCATGGACGGGCCACATATTCACCTAAAAATGTTAACGGTCAATTTGCAAACCATGATATGTCAATGGCACAAGCTATCGCTATTTCTGATAATATTTACGCTGTTAAAACTTTAGAGGAGATTGGCTTTAAACCATTTCACGAAATGGCTGATCGCTTCGACGTGACTATTGGTAAGAAGGACAATTTATCCATGGCGCTTGGAACGACCGAAACAACATTATATGAAATGACGAATGCTTATAATATTTTAGCATCGCAAGGGAAAAAAACTACGCCTACTACTATTGTTTCTATTAAAAATGCTAACGGCGATACTATCTACGAAAATAAAGAAGTTAGTAAAGAAGCTGAAACAGTTCTCTCAAAAGAAAATACGTATATCTTAACAGAGATGATGACAGGTATTTTCGATCCAGTCTTTAGTGATTATTCTCCCGCTACAGGGATTAGCATTCGCTCTCGTATGACGCATACGTATGCAGCAAAATCTGGCTCTACTAATAGCGATCAGTGGCTGATTGGATTTACACCTAGCTTAACTGCCGGCGTATGGAACGGCTATGATCAAGGGAAAAATCTAACAGAAAGAGAAGATACCGCTGCTACTAAGCAAATTTGGATCGACTTTATGGAGACTGTCAATAAAGGAACAAAGAACGAGGATTTCAAAAAACCGAAAGGCGTTAAAGGTGCGGTCATCGATATTGAATCAGGTAAACTAGCGACAAATGCCTGCCCTCAACAACGTCTGATCTATATGGATGCTAAAGATGTACCAACCGAAAAATGTTCTTCAAACTTTGATATTCTCGATACCGATACGTGGGGAGAGTTCTGGAATATGCTCCCATTCAACATTTTTAAAAATTAACGAATCATGCGGAACCTTTATCTGCAATAAGCGTTTTATTAGCGAAGGCTCTCGACAAAGTAACAGACATAAACTAAAAAGAAAAGCTTTCTCTTCCCCGGAGCTGTGTCCGTGGGAACAGAAAGCTTTTCTTTTTATGGTTCGCGAAGTAGATGAGAATCATGGGGCATTTGGCTTGGGTTTGGGTTGTTCAAATGCCGCATAGCGCTCATCACATTCGCAGAACCAAGTGTCCTAGCTTACTAAAATGTAAGTTCTTTATCAAGTTTACTTGGTTTCAAACTCACTTTCAACCTTATATGAAAGCGATTATGAAATGTCACAGATTGTTCAATCATTGTAGGTCTATTAAACAAATAAACCTTGACGCAATTGCTCCTCACTGCGTGCCCATAAGTCAGGGTTGAGCTCGGCTAGGAAAGAAGCTAACACCTTTTTAGACGGCGCATCCATATGCTCTACCATAATGTGACGCTTCATAGATTTATCCATTCTATTCACATGATCAGCTAAAATTTTGTAGCCACGACGTTTTTCACGATTAACTACCATTTCACACGCAGTTACACCCGCATAGTAAGGTCCATCCGCTTTATGATCGATTGTCACCCATACTAGCCAATACGCTTTTCCACCTTCTGAATCAGCGCGATCTGTCGTAAATTTAATACCTCGTTCCACATCACTGCGAGCATGCATAGCACCGATTTCAACTGATGCCGTCCCCTCTTCTATATCGATAATGACTGGCGATACGTTTTCAAGCGAAAGCGAACCGATACCAAATCCCTTATGTCCGTCTGTTGGATCATTTTTAATAATAGTAAAGCCCATTTTTTGTTTTGGTTTTTCTTCATTTGCCATACTTTAACTACCTCCATTCTGCTATTATAAAATTAAAGCATTGTTATGCGTATTAGCGTCGTAATGAACGCTACTAGCATAGCGCAAATGCCTACATATAAGTAAGAAGTTTATATAATACTTTCTTATAAACTAACTATACAACATTATTCAATAAAGGAGGCAATATTATGCCATACGTAACAGTGAAAATGCTTGAAGGTCGTACTGAAGAACAAAAACGTGCACTCGTAAAGGAAGTAACAGAAGCCGTTTCTCGTACAGTGAATGCGCCACCAGAAAATGTAACAGTCTTCATCGAAGAAATGTCTAAAAACCATTACGGTGTTGCAGGCGTACGCTTCAGCGATAAATAAGATTAGAACGGGTAGAGCATATAAAGCTCTACCCATTTTTAACGTATGGTAGCCTTCGTTTAGAAGCTTGTTACAGGCGTTTTTCGGTTCTATATACGGAATAGGACCACTACCGGCAACTCGTAATTTCAATACTAGGATGTGTTTTATGACATGAATAAATTTAAACTGCCACTACTCATTTGTATGCTTATCGTTGGCCTCTTACTTATTTTTATTAACCCCATTCAACATGCAATTATTGCCCATTTGAGTAAACAATTAAATACAACTGATTACAGCGCTGAGGAGATGGCCAAAAACAAAAATGCAGATGCCGATTTTGAATTTGAAGCCGTGCAATCCCTTTCCATAGCGGAAGTTTTAAAAGCGCAGACAACCGCCAGCAAAATGCCTGTCATCGGTAGTATCGCAGTCCCTAGTGTGGATATGAAACTACCTATCGTCAAAGGAGTTGGTAACGCCGCTCTTGCCGTTGGAGCAGGCACGATGAAGCCTACTCAAAAACTTGGACAAGGAAACTACGCATTAGCAGGTCATTATTTTGAAGAAAAAGATATTTTATTTGGCCCCTTATATAAAGCTAGCATAGGAGATACGATATATTTAACGGATTTAACGAATATTTATGAGTACAAGATCACAACTAAGGAAATCATCGCTGCAACAGATGTTTATGTTATTGATGATATCCCTGATAAAACGCTTCTAACCCTCGTTACATGTGCTGATGAGGGTACGAAACGACTTGCCGTACAAGCAGAATTTGTCGAGCAATATCCATTCGACAAAGCACCTGCAAAACTATCAGAAACCTTCTAGCATAAGAAAAACCCCAAGATTTTTACGATCCTGGGGTTTTCTTATTGAAAATTATTTCACTTCTGTATTGCGACGGCGCAATAAGAATAATGCACCTAGAACAAGCGCTACACCAATTAGTGTAAGAGCTGTTTGGTTTGCTCCATTTGTTTGTGGCAGCTTGCCTTGCGCGTTTAACTGCGCTTCCATTTCTTTTGCATCTGCTTTGATTTTATCAATATCCAGATATTTATCTACTTCTGCCTGTTCCTCTTTAGATAACTTGTTGTATTTATCGAGGAAACCATTATATTCATCTAATGTATCTTTATCCGCTGTAGAAGGATTGTATGGCTTTAATTCTTTTCCTTGATCAATAACTTCTTCTACAGTTGGTTTTTCAGGTTTTGTTGGGTTTGTTGGATCTTTTGGATCTGTTTCGTTACCTGAACCACCTGGATTTGTTGGATTAACTGGCTTCTCTGGATCTGGTTTTGGTTTTGTTGGTTTTTCTGGATCAACCGGCTTTTCTGGTTCTGGAGTCGGTTTCTCTGGATCAACTGGTTTTTCCGGATCCGGTTTTGGGTCAACTGGTTTTTCTGGATCTGGGTTAGGCGTCCAGCCACCACCGCCTCCGCCACTTGTTGATTTAGGTTTTACTGTTGCAGCGCATGTATCTTTTACAGTAAATGAGCCAATTAAACTAGTACCATCATATACATTGTACGTACCTTGTTTAATAGCTTCATTTGGCAATAGAACCGTTCCTGCAATACTAGTTGTGAGAACTTCATTACCGTCTGCATCTTTAACGATATTACCTTTAGCATCTTTTATTGTTATCTTTGCATTCACATTAGGCGTTCCAAGTTCAGTTAGTACTGTTAATGTAAATGAAGGACAAGCAGGTGCTGCTGATACTTCTGCTTCACATTTAACTGAATATTTAACTGTTATTTGACCAATGAATAGATCGCCTTGATATACACTATATTCACCTGAAGGAATGTCTTTAGATTGAATCGTAATTTGACCTAATTCATTTGTCGTTTGATTAGTAGCAATAATTGCTCCTGTTGCTTTATCTTTGATTGTGATATTGCTAACATTAGGACGCGGATTGCCATTTTCATCCTTCACTGTTAATGTGAATAGCTCACATTTTGGTGCTGGTTGAACTGTTTTTTCACATTCGATATTCGTTTCGAAAGTACCAATTTTTTCACCATTTACTTCAACTGTATAAATACCTGGTTCTAAATCAGTTAATTCAATAACACCTGTCGTAGTTTTTGTGCTAATAATTTCGTTACCGTCAGCATCTTTAACAACGATTGTTGAAGTACCGTCAGTAATATTATTACCATCAACATCTTTTACAGTTAATTTAAACTCTTCGCATTTTGGTGCCTGTTCAACAATAAATTCATGCCCACAGTCTTTTGTATACGTTAAAGTTACTGTCCCCAAGAATTGGTTACCTTCGTATACAGTATATTCACCTGGCTTCACGCCATTATCAGCATTAGTTTTGTTTGATTCAAAAATAAACTTACCTGATGCATCAGTTGATGCCTTTACTTCTGTAGTACCTGATTTTAATGTTAACTCTTTAATATTTGTACGGATGTTGCCGTCTGTATCTTTAACTACGATTGTGAAGTTTTCGCACTTAGGTGCTGGTTGAATACTCGCGTTACAGTTTTCACTGTACTCTACAGTAATCGTTTTTAACGTCTCACCATTATAAATAACATCGTACTGACCTGCTTTAACTTGGTCTGGAGTAAAAGTAACTTTACCGTTTTTAACAGTATGATTTTCTGATAATCCCGTCGCTTTACTTACTAATGTTACTGTTCCATCCACTAATTTACCGTCAATATCGTATACTGTTAATTCAAACAGTGAACATTTCAATGGACTTTCTGGTATGTTGGCGATTTCAACAATTTGTTTACCCTCAAAAGGACCTGATGTTGCTTTTTCATCTCGATTTAATGTAAAGATTACATCCGGATTTTCAAAACCATCAACTTTTGTTTCTTTTAATGTATATTTACCCTCAGCTAATTTTAATCCGAAGTCTAATACACCGTTTTCATCTGTTTTTGCGCTAACTAATGGTTTATTTCCTGTGTATTGGCTGTATAAAGTAAACTCAACATCTTGCATTACTTCGCCTGTTGCAGCATTCGTTTTTAAAATGACAAATGGTACTTTAACTGTTGATGCTTGGTTACCGTAATTAAAATCAGCAATTGACCAGCTATCTTTTCCACTTGTTTGACTGCCACCTTGATAGCTTACTTCTACTTCATTTTCAGCATCAGAGCCTGATTCTCCTGTAAATACTGTTTCGTATTCTATATAGTATGCTGCAGTTACATCACCTAAATTAAGAGTGAACGTACCGTTTTTCATATCTACATTTAATGTATACTCACTTGGATCTAAAAGTGTCTTTTTTTCAGCTGGATTACTTGGAGTTGTTCCAGACAATGCAACTTTATAAATTCTAAATGTATCTTCTAAAATCATTTGTTCTGGGTTACCATCTTCATCTTTACCCACTGTGTCGGTAATGACTACATTGTCTAATTTTGATTGTGCGTAGTTAAACTCAAAATTCCACTTAGCTACTGCAGAACCACGATCAGCTTGATGACCCATTTTGTTTAAAATTTTATCTGTATGATTTACATCAACTGTTTTTGACCACGAAGCATTCTCACCTTCATCGCTTGTTAATGTAGCTGTATTCGTAATACGTACTGGGTTCCCATGTGGGAATATGCCATCTTCATCTACTGATTCATATGTCACTTTATAAGGACTATTAATATCCCCTAGTTCAAGCTTAATTTCGTTCGGTTTACCTGAAGTGTTTGGAATCTCTATTGTTTCTGTTCCTGTGAAAACACCACTTGCATTTAGTTCACCTTTTTGCACTACAATATTTTGAACTTTTTGTGTATCTGGTAATTTATCCTCAAATACAGCATTTTTTAAAGAATTGTAGTTAAAGTTAAATTCAACATCCCAGTAGAAGGTTTTTGTTTCGTAATTATAATGACCTTCTTTTTTACCATTTGTTTTTTGTTCAGTCCGAATCTCTTGTTCTGCTGAAGCAGAAGGAGATTTCGGCAAATTATCATTTGTCATTGTTACTTTATTATGATATTCAATTGTATTTGATCCAGCATGTCGAATATCGTATTCAGTATCATACGTAATTACGATAGGCTCATTTATTTCATCGTTTAAAGTAATTTCAAAACCAGCTTTATCTTTATTTGTTAGCGTATAATCTTTACCACTAACTAAAGGCTTATTACCTATTTTCACTTCCAAAGTATCAACTTTTAAAGTAAGGTTTCGATCTGTAAAATCATCAGTAAACACAGTTCCAGCAGCTAAATTATAACCAGCTTGGTTCGCCACAATCTTCCATGACATTGTTTTATTTTGATAGTCAATACCATTTGCAGATTTATTTAGTAATAGATTTATTTTATTATAATTAGAATAATCTTCTACCGGTTTTGACATATCTGGGCGTGATACTTCATTTTTTACCGTAAAACTCTCAGTTGGATACACACCATCTTTTGGCTTTGTTACATATTTGATAACATACGGTTTTGTTACAGGAGCATTAAATTTTAATTTAAAACCATTTCCATCTTTATCCACTTTATAAGAAATAGCGGCAGGAGTATTACCATCTGCCTCAAACACTTGTACCTCTCCTACTAATTCTTGAGTATCAGTCCAGATGTCCGTTAGTACTGCGTTTTCCTGTGAAATATTGCGGTTATTGAAGTTATACTTAATTGTCCAATATGTTCTTAAATCACTAGCAGTAGGACCTGTATGCGTTTTTGCTAATGGATCACCAAAGCTCACGTTTACTGATACAGTAGTAGATTTCCCATTATAAGTTGCCTCATTTTCAAAGATAGCATTATTAACGTTACCTGCGTCACCAACTTCTGTTTGATACGTAATGCGGTAAGCAGTATGCTTTTCATTCGGCAATGCAATTGTCATTTTATTGTTATCGAAGATTGGAGTCACAATGACAGGGTCATTAGAGACTGTTATCGCGCCATTTGGTGATACATTTAACTTTGTAATTTTTACAGAATCTTGCTTAAATGTATGCGCCCCTTCTAGTGTATCAACAAAATCTGAAGTGCCTGATGCTTCATTAACTCGTAAATCTGTATTAACATCTACTGTCCAGTCAATAAACTTACTATTTTTCCCACCATTATCTGCTACACCTGATTTGGACACCGGTTTACCGCTCGTTTTAGGTTGGAAATTCAACTTAATGTTTTCAGTGCCGGGTAAACTAATTGTTTCTTCCCATTCCGTATTACCGCTTGCAAAGTTTGCTTGTACGCTAAAGTACGCACCTGGCTCAAGGGCTACACCCGTTCCTACATCATCTCGTAAAGCTTCGTTGAATGTAATTACAATGTCATTTCCACTTTTTGAAATTGTACCTACCTCACCGTAAGCTGTTCCTTTCGGGAAAGTGATATTTTCAAAAATATCCGGTAAAGTGTACGTTAATGTTGTACCCGGACCATAGTTATGTCCCGCTTCTAGTTCTAAATGAAATTTAAACTCTGCAGATTGTCCGTTAGAAACATTAATACTTTCATTTGGACTTACCTTTTTTCCATCCACAGTAAACTCAACATTTTTAATTACATCAACAGACATAATTTGATCATATGATGGGGGTGTAGTTTCATCATCCTTATCTTCTTTTGGATTTTCTCCTTCACCACTAACATCGCCTTTTTCAGGTTCAGTTTGTGTTTCAGGGAGTTTACCTACACCCGTAGAACCAGTAACAGGATCATCACCTTTTTCAGATCCAGTTGAGGTTTCAGGTAGTTCAACTACGCCCTCGGAACCAGTAATAGGACCATCACCTTTTTCAGATCCAGTTGAGGTTTCAGGTAGTTCAATTACTCCCGTGGTACCAGTAATAGAACCATCACCTTTTTCAGGTTCAGTTGAGGTTTCAGGCGATTCACCTACTCTCGTGTTATCACTACTACCCACATCTCCAGATTCAGCTGAATGTGCTAAAGTTTGTGCTCCGTCAATCGCAAACACCGAAATCGGTGAAAGGACTGTTTGGAATACGAGTAGCATTAAGATTATTGCTATGTTTAGTTTTTTAAATTTTCGCATGTTTCTCTCCTTTTCTAAGTTCAGAGAGTTACCTATTGGTGTTTGCTGACGACGTTGCATCCTTTCGTCTCGAAAAGCATGCCGCAAACAATAGGTTGGTCCCTCTTTCCTTCTATTCAATGGTCGTTTATATGAATACACTCGAATAAGTACTCACGAATAGGCACTTACGATGACTTATGTATGTGCGATGTACAATTAGAAAATATCCATAGTACTTTTGTGATACCCTTAATAATAGGCACAACCGATTTTAGGGTTTTCGACTCATTATAAACGATTATACTAAACAAATTCTAAACAATCCTGGACTTTTTATTTATAAAATTCTAAAAATTTCTATATAGTTTCCACTTTTTTCATCTTTATACAACGACAAAAAAACAGTGAAAATAACTCAATTAGAGTACTTTCACTGTTTTTCACTATAGACACGTTGGAATACTATTAATTCCATTTATTTTTTTATACATATTTTTATACATAAAAATTTTTTATTAATTTTTCCCCTCACCTTGCAGCAAGGCTAATATTTGTTTCTTCACAGCAGGATGGGTACTATTGTCCTCTAGAAAATCTAGTGGGAAATATACTTTATGATCTCGTTTCATGCGACCAGAAATAGAATCAACAATAATAGATTCACGTGATAGCTCTCGTAGCTCTCCATTTTTCATTTCTAAGAAAATAGGAACACGGACTTCCTCTTCTCCTGGTCGATAAAAGTCATACGGTAAATCTGCTGTCGTATCGTGGACAAGATAATATTCTGGATTTAAATCAGCTTGCTTGAAGAGTTCTTGTAGTTTTTGATATTTATCTAGCTCTACACCTGGATCTAAATCGATGTACTGAAATAGCTTTCGGTTAACAAAGCGGCGACTTAAGTCACTTAATATAACATCATCTTCTTGCATCCAAAGTTGAAAATATGTAAAAAGAATACTCTCATCTAATGCAAGATAGTCATCTAGCGTAATGGAGTTGCGGAAAAATGCTAAAAAGTGTGTAGGTTCGTGCTTAAATTTATAGCCAGCTAAGCTTAGTTGCTTAGCTCGTTTTAAAATATTATTTAATACAACCTCCGCACTGCGAGATACTGGGTGGAAATAAATTTGCAAGTACATTTGATAGCGGCTCATTATATAATCCTCTACCGCATGCATACCCGTTGCCTTGATAACGACCTGATTTTTCCTTGGACGCATTACTCTTAATATACGCTCCATATCAAAATGACCGTAGCTTACGCCTGTGAAATAAGCGTCACGCTGTAGGTAATCCATACGATCAGCGTCGATTTGACTCGATATTAAACTGACGACCTGCTTATTCGGATATGTTTTTTCAATGACCTGAGATACTTTCTCCGGGAAGTCAGCCGATACTTTTTTTAATACGGCATTCACTTCTGTATCACCGAGCAAAATTTGTCTTGTATAAAATTCATGATCAAGCTCAAAAACATTTTCAAAGGCATGTGAAAATGGCCCATGCCCTAAATCGTGTAAAAGGGCTGCACAAAGCACAAGCAGGCGTTCATCCTCATCCCATTCCGGACGACCTGCAAATATATCATCTACTATGCGGCGTACAATTTCGTAAACGCCAAGTGAGTGACTAAAGCGACTATGCTCTGCTCCGTGGAATACTAAAAATGTTGTACCGAGCTGGCGAATTCGACGTAGTCGCTGAAACTCTTTCGTACCAACTAGATCCCAAATCACTTGATCCCGTACATGCACATAACGATGCACTGGATCCTTGAATACTTTTTCCTCTTGTAATTTAGCTTTTGCATAATGTGTCAATTGTACAGCACCCCCGTTTCCTATTTGTTCTATTATATGCGATAAATACAGGACTAGCATACATATTGCCTTTTAATTATAGAGACTATCAACCTAACTCACTGTATTCTCGTCTTATTTTAGGTTTCTATTGACCTAATTTCCACGTGATGAGGCGACGGTGAACATGAACCTTCCGTCGTTTCATCAAGGTTTTCCGTCGCTTTGCCGGTTCTTTCCGTCTCTCTGACTCTTCTTTCCGTCACTTCGGCGATTCTTTCCGTCGCTCTAACTCTTCCTTCCGTCACTTCATCGATTCTATCCATCAACAATAAAAATCCAAACAAAAACTATCTCCAACTAGACTAGCGAAGATAGCTTTTTGTTTTACCTATTTTTTTAACTTTGCTAAAACCTTTTCCATTAGTTCTTCTTCCGTTAATGCAGCAACAGGACGGCTATTTACAAAGGTAAATGTTTTTTTACGTCCTGGGCCACAGTAAGAATGACAGCCAATTTCGATGGTTGCATCAGGATCGATTTCCTTTAATTTTGGAATTAACGTTTTTAAGTTAACGGCCTGACATTCATCGCAAACTTTAAATTCGTTTGCCATTTTGTCAACAACCCTTTCTATATATTATTTTTTTAACTTCTTTCAGCAGAAAGTCTCCCACCTCTACAGGTGGCGAGATGAATACGGTTTTAAATCACTTTTCAACGGGTGTCCAAACATCCCGCTGAAAGAAGTTAAAGCCTCCGGCGGATGTCACGGAATCAAAATGGAGTTCTTTGTGCTAGCACAAAGCTGATTCCGGACGCAATTATGCCGAGGCATAATTGATTCAAATCAAAAATCTGTTTCTATTGAACGTATGACTTTCACATATTTAAGTATGTAGCATACGTACAAACCTACATCGGGTATTGTATCGCATTATTCCCCTTGTATTCAAGCATAATTCCTTCCACATGGATGAATAAAAGGTTAAAAGATTGGTCATGCTAGTTGTAAATAAAAAGTTCCAAATAAAGGTGGGAGGATTTTAATATGAGTAAAGTTAGACAAGATGCTTGGTTAGAAGAAAACGATGAATTGTTAGCAGAGGCGGTCATTCGCCATGTGACGGAAGGTAGTACACAGTTAAATGCCTTTGAAGAAGCTGGAGATGCTTTGAACCGTACTGCTGCTGCATGTGGTTTTCGTTGGAATGCTGTTGTTCGTAAAGAATACGAGGAACAATTATCAGAAGCAAAAAAAGAAAGAAAAGAAAGAATGCGAGTGTTGGGAGCTCCGGCAAGACGCCGTGCTTCTAGTATGTTTACAGTTAATAGTAGTGCTGCAGAAGGTAAATCAATTCCTCTATCTGCATTAAATCTTGATATTGTCATAGCCTATTTATTACGTTTACAGCACTCTGGTGAAATAGGTAATGAGTCTACAAAATGGAGACAACTAGTACACGTAACATCTGAGAAAAATAAAAAACTAGAGAAAACCATTACACAGCTAGAAGAAGAAAATAGAGCTATTCGAAAAGATTATGAGCAATTTGTTCAAATTATGAACCGTGCTAGACGACTAGTTACACTAGATGAAGAGGATGAACGAATTGCACCTGTCTTCAAGATGGAGAAAAACGGAAACCTTGTTGTAAGTAGCCCTTATCCTCAAGAAAATGGCGATGCGCTTAATTAGCAGCATCGCTTTTTTCTTTGCATAATATCTCACTGACATCTTCTGGAGTTTTTCACTTCATCAATTCGGTTTAAGCATTTTCGTATTTCGTTCAAAAATACGTTGTAAATAAAACGCATATAGCGTTATTTCTTCATCATGAAAAGATTCAACTCGAATTTCTTCTGCCATATTGTTAAGAAGTTGCTGTAAACGAATAACAACAGCTTCCACCGTTAATGATACATCCATTAGTTCAGATAATGACGCCATCACATCAGGGACAATATTAGGATACGTAAATTTCGTTTCCTCTCCTTTTAGACTTTCCTCATAAAAGTCACGAATGAGTGCAGCTCGATCTGAACCGCTTCCTTCAACACATAAATAAATTTGCACAGCTACACCTTGACGTAAACGTCTCTGAGAAATACCAGCAAATTTCTTTCCTTTAATACTTAAATCATAGGAACCTGGACAATAAGAGCCTACAATTTCATAGGCTTCAATTTGATCTGCTACTTCTGGGAACAAGCTTTTTACTAAAGCTACCATTACATCATAGCCATCATCAATACTTAGCGCTTCCGTTTGTTCAGATAATACAATAGAAATATTCAGTACACCTTCATCCAGCACAACTGCTAATCCGCCTGAATTGCGTACAATAGGTTGATAGCCTTGTGCTTTAAGCAAGTCCATGCCCTGCTGCACATATGGTAGACGGTGATCCTGAATACCAAGCACAACAGATGCATCATGTACCCATGTACGAATAGTTGGCGGAGAGGCTAATTGCCCTACTAGCTGACATAAAGTATCGTCTGTTGCAAAGGATTCAAGTGGCGATCTTTGCTTCGCGCTAATAGATTGATCGTAAAAACGCCAAATCGGCTGTTGTAAAATACTTTTCATGATTGGAGCTCCTCTATTTACATCTCTTCTCTTTAGAATACATTATCTATGGAAGGTGTCAAATTCGTGAAATGCAATCATGAACTTAGGGATTTTGTACAAACTATGATAAACTAAATTTCGAATGATATTCACTTATAAAGGAGTGTTTTTAATAATGAATGAAGCAGCTATTACTTTAGATGGTTGGTACGCTTTACATGATTTCCGCTCAATCGATTGGGCTTCATGGAAACTAGTTTCTGCTGAAGAACGCCAAGCAGCAGTAGAAGAATTCATTGCCTATTTAGAAAAATTAAACGAAGCTGATATCGCTAAAACAGGTGCCCATGCATTTTACGCAATCGTTGGTCAAAAAGCTGACTTTATGATTATGACTTTACGTGAAACAATGGAAGAACTACAAGAGCTTGAAGCTGAATTCAATAAATTAGCGATTGCTGATTTTACAATTCCTACATATTCATATGTATCTGTTGTAGAGCTTTCTAACTATTTAGCAGGTGATTCAGACGAAGATCCTTACCAAAATCCACATGTGCGTGCTCGTCTATATCCTGAACTTCCACGCGCTAAGCATGTATGTTTCTATCCAATGGATAAACGTCGTCAAGGCGATGACAACTGGTATATGCTTTCAATGGATGACCGCAAATCGCTAATGCGTTCTCACGGTATGATTGGTCGTGGCTATGCTGGTAAAGTTAAACAAATCATTACTGGTTCTGTTGGCTTCGACGATCATGAATGGGGCGTTACACTATTCGCAGATGACGTACTACAGTTTAAAAAATTAGTATATGAAATGCGTTTTGATGAAGTTTCAGCTCGCTACGGTGAGTTTGGTGCATTCTTCGTTGGTAACCTTCTTGATCAAGAAAAACTTGTGAAATTCTTAACTGTTTAATTAAATATAAAAATGCGAGTCCACCAATCGGACTCGCATTTTTTAATATTCGCTTTCTTCGCTGTTCTCTGATTCCAATATTAAAATAATTGTATGAATAAAAAAACCAGCTAGAATCATTAGGAAAACTAA
Source organism: Lysinibacillus sp. NPDC093692 (assembly GCF_050280125.1). Lineage (NCBI taxonomy): Bacteria > Bacillati > Bacillota > Bacilli > Caryophanales > Bacillaceae > Lysinibacillus > Lysinibacillus sp. NPDC093692. Next base: position 60,364 of record NZ_JBNNUW010000001.1, on the reverse strand, counting down.
ATACCAATTATACGGTTGCTGATAGTATTCTGCTATCCCAACGGCGATGAATGCACTTATGATAATTGCTACAAACGTACCAAAAGTATGCATTATAACACTCCTTTATGAAAGCAAAAAAATATTTCCAACTTTAGTATGTCACCGTTTATTTTTAATATACTTGCAAAACATCAGATTCCATCTACTCAATCAAAAAAATAAGAAAGTGTCATCGAAATGGATGACACTTTCTTATTTTCGTATGCCTGTGCTGCGCTTCAAGACCTTTCATCTTTAACCTTCAAAATTAATATAATCGTATTGATGAAAAATCCGACTATGATTATTAGTATAAAAAGATACCAATGGAGTGGCTGTCCGTAAAAACTCCCCACTAAAAATGCCAGCACAGCACTCAACAAAATGCCTACCCACACACCAATCTCCATACCCTATCACCTCACATGTATTCAATACACATGCAATGTCCATCTCACGTTTCCCGCTATATTTTCTATTCTCTATTTACCCATTTTTATAAGCGTAACGCCACGCCAAAGTTGAAAAGCATGCCATTTAATAGCCGGGAGATTCCTTGGGAATTAGCTTCACAGATTTTTGGAACTAACGTAGTAAAGAAATGAAGGATAAACATACACGGCCTGTGCGATTCAACTCCACGTTATAGTCATGAATCAAAAAAATTTTTTCGCTTCTTTTACATACGACTCGTCATTATTAATATATGCTAAGCCATTTTTAATTGTGAATTTCTTTCATCGAAATTGAACATGTCTACGATACCATCATGCATATACTGTCTGCGAGGAGGAGTGAAAATCGCTGTTATCAAAACGAATGATGCACAAACAGCCATGCTAGCAAGGCTTATGCGTGCCGAGGCAGAGGGTGAAGGGAACTTAGGTATGCTAATGGTCGGCAATGTGGGCGTCAATCGTGTACGAGCAGATTGTTTAGATTTTACGGATGTTCGTACAATTGAACAAATGGTATATCAGCGTCCTGGGGGCTTTGAAGCGACACTAAAAGGCTACTTTTATCAGCGAGCACGTGATCAAGACCTTCGATTAGCAAGGAGAGTTATTCAAGGCGAAAGATTCCATCCAGCAACTCGTTTACTATGGTTTTTCAGACCTGAGGGAGATTGTCCAGCACAATGGTATGGTCAGTGGAACACGGGAAGATTCAAAGCTCATTGCTTCTTCTCGCCAACCGAAGAAGATTGTCCTCAAATCTAAAAGAAAGAAGGTTGATAACTTATGATGCCTTATTATTGGACACCGACAACGCAACAACAACAAATGCCTCAAGTGCCTCCACAGGTACTTCCTGGAGCACGCCAACCTGGACGGGAGCAATCGTATATTGAAAATATTTTCCGTTTGAATCGTGGAAAACCTGGTACTTTCCATTTTTCCTTCGAGCATGCGATTGAGCCAGGGAAAAACACGAAAGTAGTACGAGGCGTTGTAGAAGCTGCTGGTCGAGATCATGTTATTTTACGTGAACTCAAATCGAACCATCGTTTCCTATTCCCAATGATTTACTTTGATTTTGCTGAATATGATGAGGAAATGGCATACTTTAACCAAAATCCATAATTGAAATGAGCTATTCATAAGTTCGTATTTTCTAAATTTCCACTCCTCAATAGCAAGGAGGACCGAGCAAAGGGGTGCTCCTTCGCTACTTCTTGCTCATACTTCGTTGCAATGCAGTTTCGTTGTGACTCCCAATTAGGTCTCATGCTGAAATGAGGAATCTACGTGGGCATTTACCATTAAATAAAAAAATCGGCATGGTAGGATATCCTAGCATGCCGATTTTTATTGAAAGCCCTAAGAGAGCCAACTATTGATTTTCATGTAAAAATTGCAATGTTGCTTTTCCTAAAGTTTTGGCAGCAATCAACATTGCACGCTCATCAAAATCAAAGCGTGCATGATGATGAGGATATGCCACTTCCCATTCTGGCTTTTTAGCACCTGTGAAGAAAAATGTACCTGGTACATTCTCTAAATAATACCCAAAATCCTCACCAATCATAAATGGTGGGCACGTTATAATATTTTCTACTCCTGGTATATCTACCGCAAGTTGTGCAACAAACTCTGTTTCTTTCACATGGTTGTAAACTGGTGGATAGCCCCTCGTATAACGATAATTATAGCTTGCACCAAAGGCTAAACAAGTGGCATTTAAAACGGCCTCAAGCTCTTGCTCCATTTGTTTGCGTACCGACTCCTCAAAAGTTCGGACTGTTCCAGCTAATACTACTCGCTCTGCAATCACATTAAAAGGATTAATGGCCTCAAAATGGCCAATTGTTAAGACGGCTGATTTTAATGGATCGATACGTCGAGATATAATCTGCTGTGCATTTACTACAAACTGTGACGCAAGAGTAACTGCATCAATAGAATGATGAGGCTCCGCACCGTGACCACCTTTACCTTGAATCGTAATTTCCACTTTATCCGCGGCAGCCATAATTGCCCCATCTCTCACCAATATATCGCCCAATGGCGTTGGTGCCCATAAATGTGTACCAAAAATAACGTCTACTCCTTCTAGGCAGCCATCTTCAATCATAGGTTTTGCTCCACCTGGCGCCATTTCTTCTGCATGCTGATGAATGAAAACTACATTGCCCGCAATGTCATCTTTCATTGCGTGAAGCACTTTAGCAAGCACTAGTAACGTCGCAGTATGACCATCATGTCCACATGCATGCATTTTACCATCTACTTTCGACTTATAAGGAACGTCATTTTCCTCCTGAATGGCTAATGCATCAAAATCAGCGCGTAATGCTACGGTTTTACCTGGCTTTCCTCCATGTAAAGTTGCAACAACACCCCGTCCACCTACATGCTCACGAACCTCATGTCCTAACGCGCGATGAAAAGCTGCTACATACGCTGGTGTTTCCACTTCCTCAAAGGATAATTCCGGATATTCATGTAGATGACGACGAATCTCTACCATTTCATCATAATTATTATCTAGTAAAGTAAAAAGCTTCTCCATATCACAAAACCTCACTTCTTATTTGTCGAACTTATTTGATAATTATAGTGTACTATAAATCCTTACAAAAACAATAGGGATTAAAACTACCATTCTATAGTAATTATATTGTTGATCCGGAAGAAAAATTCTCTTGATTGTTTACTAGTATTTATCCGTAAAAAAACCCCCTCACACATAGTGTAAAGGAGTATTTTTGTAATATTATCGAGCATGTTTAAGCGCAGCTACTACAATTAGAACCCAGCCAGTTAAAAATAGAACACCACCAATTGGTGTGATGGCGCCTAGAACTTTAACGCCGCTAATTGCCAGTACATATAAGCTTCCTGAAAAGAAGACAATCCCTAGGTTGAAAAAGATTCCCGCTAAATTTAACTGCTTCACCTCACCTAGTATTTTAGAGCTCATCAATAGTCCAATGATAAGGATAGCCGTAGCTTGAAACATCTGGTACTGCACAGCTGTTTCCCAAATCCCACGACTATAATCGTCTAGAACTTCTTTTAAAGCATGTGCACCGAATGCACCTAGTGCCACTGCTAAAAAGCCATGAAGTGCACCTGTCACGATAAATTTTTTCATATCATTTCCCTACCTTTTATCAATTTCGCCTTGGCGTAATTGTAGCTGTCGCTACAGATAAATTGCCACAGGACGTGGCGTTCTTAGACTGAGTTCCTTTTCATCTAGCCACCTTCAGCGGTGGGAGCATTCGCTAAATGAAGATAATTAAAAGTCAAAAATTGAATCGCCATTCGCTCCGTCTTCTTCTTCAATTTTTGCTGTATATAAACTTGGTTGCTTCGGCTCTGACACTAGCATTTGTGGCAAATGTTTTGACTGCGCTTTAGCAATGCCGTCAGATGCGTCTAATACCACATCGCATAATGCTCGGATTGCTGTTAAGGCTTCACGAATTTGCTGTTCATCTCTAGTATTTTTGACACCGGATAATTGTTTTTCAAGTTGTTGAATAACGGCTTGATAAGGAATCATTGCATTCTCCTACTTTCTGCTTTTGGCACAAATTTCAGACAGTCCGTGCCAGAGGATTGTTTAACGACAACGGATGGTATTTGCTTTGTTTTAAAGCCATACGCTACACAAGCCCGTGGAGTTTGTGGGTCCCATGTTACTTTAAAATATTGACATTTGAAACAATTCACCTTCATCGTTGTCCCCCACTTTCTTCTATTATTAAATGTAACACGAAACGATAAGCGCTTCAATTTCGCTTTGGAACAGAAAACAATTATAGCTATCGCTACAAAAGTATTTACTGAATGAAGATAAAGATTACTAAGCTAGGCACCAATCAATCGGTTGCTCTCCCCATTCCTCTAACTGTGCATTGATTTTCGAGTATGGTTTACTGCCAAAAAAGCCTCGATAAGCACTTAGTGGACTAGGATGAGGCGCTTCTAAAATAATATGTTGCGTTGAGTATTGACGAATTAATTGTTTTTTTCGTTGTGCTGGTCTACCCCAAAGTACAAAAATAACGGGTTTATCTCTAGATGCTAATTTATCGATGACCGCATCCGTGAATTGCTCCCAGCCTTGTTCTTTATGGGAATTTGCCTGGCCTGCTCGAACAGTTAATACAGTATTTAATAACATTACACCTTGCTGTGCCCATTTTGTTAATGTTCCGTCTGCAGGGATTGGACAGCCAAGATCATCCTGTAACTCTTTTAGCATATTTCGTAAGCTTGGTGGATGTGGGATTCCTGGCATGATCGAAAAGCTTAAGCCATGTGCTTGGTTTGGTCCATGATAAGGATCCTGACCTAAAATTACGACCTTCACATCTTGATAAGCTGTTGTATACAATGCATTCATTATATCATTCACCGGTGGATAGATTACTTGTGTTGAATACTCATGTTCTACAAATTGACATAGCTTTGTATAGTATGTTTTTTCTATTTCTTCTGTAAGTATTGATTGCCAATCATTCGGGAATGCTTGTTTCATCTTAATATAAGCCCCTTTCTCTTCTTACAACGGTACAAAAAAATAATGTCGAATTCAAGCTTCAATTCAATTATGCCTTGGCATCATTAAGTCCAAAATCAGCTTTTAGTTTAGGCCATCATTAGGACCGTATTGCTTCATGCAGGTCAGTTATAGATGAATGCGATGATGCTACGCTAACACCCTTTGTGAACTCCCTTCCTATATAAAGGTGGGGGACTTTTACTGATAAAAGTTAAACTGACCTTGTAAAAATATATATTTCTGACTATTTTTACGCACCCAGAATAAGACTATACTAGATGATAATTTTAAAAATTCCATCTATAAAGGAGATCTTCCACATGGTTCTTAAAAAAACTTTAACGATTGCTGGTTCAGATACATCAGGTGGCGCAGGTATGCAAGCCGACCTTAAAACATTTCAAGAGCACGGCACATATGGCATGGTGGCATTAACGGTTGTCGTAACAATGGATCCAAACGGTTGGACTCATAACGTAACGCCATTACCAACAGAGCTTTTGCAAAAACAAATCGATACGGCTCTGTCAACAGGCATTGACGCAATAAAAACTGGTATGCTGTCAACGGAAGAGATTATTCGTATTGCAGGTGATGCTATAGCGAAATCTGGTACGACAAATGTTGTTATTGACCCTGTAATGGTATGTAAGGGAGAAGATGAAGTATTGAACCCTGGTAATACAGATGCAATGATTCAACATCTTTTACCATTAGCTGCAGTTACTACACCTAACCTGTTTGAGGCTGGACAATTAGCCGGGACTGGAACACCAAAAACAATCGAGGAAATGAAGACAACAGCTCGTAAAATCCATGAACTTGGTGCTAAAGCTGTTGTGATTAAAGGTGGAAAAGCGCTAGCTACTGAAAAAGCGACTGACTTATTTTTCGACGGTGAAAAATTCTACTTATTAGAATCTGGAAAAGTTGCTTCTACTTATAACCATGGGGCTGGCTGTACATTTGCCGCTTCAGTAACAGCAAACTTAGCAAACGGTCTTTCAGTAAAAGAGGCTGTAATTGAAGCAAAAGAATTTGTTTCAGCTGCAATCGCTCACGGTTGGGCATTAAATGACTATGTAGGACCTGTTATGCACGGTGCTAAATCTCGTTTTGGCGCACCACAAGTAACCGTGACTGAAATTTAAAGACGAAAGAGGCATCTGAATATCAGATGCCTCTTTTACATATAGTGGTTCTCCATCATTTCAATCCGTTAATCCCATGGATTGTTCATCGAAATGAATTTGGCCAAAGCCTTACTTTCCTTTTTACGTTCTGCACGCGCTTTTGCTCGTAAAGCCGCGGTTTCATGTAGCTTTGTCTCCTCTACTGTTTCCGGAATGACAGATGGAACAGGAGTTGGTTTATTATTTTCATCTAAAGCAACAAAGGTTAATAATGCTGTAGCCGCTACCTTTCGTTCACCCGTTTTCAAATTCTCAGAAATAATCTTTACGAAAACCTCCATTGAAGATGTTCCTGTCCACGATACATACGATTCGAAATATACAGAATCAGTTTGGCGTATTGGGTGCAAGAAGTCTACTGAATCCGTTGAGGCTGTTACACAATCTCTACGACTATGCTTCGCAGCAGAAATTGAAGCTACTTGATCGATATCACTCATTAATCGACCACCAAACAGTGTATTATGATTGTTAATATCATTCGGAAAAACACGACTTGTACGCATGACCCTTGATTCTTTACAATATTTAAAGTCTTTATTCACATCTATCCTCCCCTAAAAACGATTGTTTATTTTTACTATATTCCTCTACTTTTTCATAAAAATCAAATAAATTGACGGAATATTAAGAAATTTAAACTTAGAACCTAGGGGATTATTACTCAAATGTAAAAAGCTCAGGACAAGATACGCTACTTCTTCTTATGCCATATATTAGCTGTATATGGGAGGGAGAAAAATGAAAAGACGTAAACAACAAAACATAAATGTTGATCCAACTAATCTGGGTGGTCAAGAAGCAGGTCTCCTAGGTGAAGGTACAGGTATTCTAGCTGGAGATATAACCTCTACCAAAGTAGAAGTAATATCTTCAATGATTTTAACAATAGGATATTCATTAGCAACCCTCTCCACCATTTTAGCATTGCAGGAGGAAGAGCAACAGGAACAAGCAAGAACCTCAAACGCACAAAATCAAAATTTACAGTTTAGACACATGCATAAGCATCTACAAAATCTCAACAATCGTCTAGATTCCATTGAACGAAAACTCAACCGATATTAACAAATACATACTCCCAAAAACCAAACATTATAAAAAGCCGCGATTCTCCGTCATAAAAGAGAATCGCGGCTTTTTACTATATTATGATAATGAGCTTTACGTCTTCTTCCCTTGGCGTGGCCATGCATAAAATGTTAAAGGAACGTCATCTATTGTACCAAGATAGAATTCGTTATTACCTAGTTTAAAATTCCCTTCAACAATTATGAGCTGCTTATCCCTCAATTAAGGAAGAAATCGTGGTCGCAGTATCTTTTCGTTTGTGAAACCGCATACAATACAAAACGACACATTTTGTACAAAATTGCGTTCACCTTTATTATATTGATATATTTCAATAATTTTTTCAAGAATATTGCTTGATAAATCTTCATAGAATAAAGGATGCCATCAATTATACATCAGCATAATATCTTTTGCGCGAAAGCGTAGCGGCATGATGTTTGTCGCTCAGTCGTTACATAGGACATGGCGTCTTAGACTGAGCCTCTAATTCAGGAGATTTTTGAATATCCTCTGAAAATGACCAAGCCTTCTAGAGGCATTCAATTTCCCTTTGTGAATTATTTTTACTATACTTAAAGGAGAAATAATCGAGAGGAGTGTTAAGATGCAAGAGGTACAAGTAAAGACGTTACAGGAATTATTGAATTCTTTCGCCAACAAAGACGTTTATATCCATCTTGAGACGACGAACGGTTCTTATGCAGCACACTTTGATGAAAAATTTTTTAATGCAGGTGCTTTTATTCGTAATGCTAAAATCAACTATGAACTTGCTAAAGTGGTAGATGATTCACCCCATCGTGTTGGCTTGAAAATGGCGCATGGCTGGGTTTATGCACAGGGCATCACACATTTTGAATTAGATGATTTAGGCCGTTTATTAATGGCTGGACTAGATTACTCAGGTAAATTGGCGATTGCACTTGAAATTAGCGAAACGCCATTTGCTTATTAAGGGGGACGACTTTTTGAATTTACAACCACAACGTCATATTTTAATTGTTTACCCTCACCCAGATGATGAGGCTTTTTCAATTGCTGGAACAATTGCCTACTATACGAAGAAAATGAATACACCTGTTACATATGCCTGTTTAACTCTAGGCGAGATGGGTCGTAATTTAGGAAATCCACCTTTTGCAACACGTGAATCCTTACCAGAAATTCGACGTAAGGAGCTTATTGCAGCGGCAGATGCTATGGGCATACAAGATTTACGTATGCTTGGTTTCCGTGATAAAACAATTGAATTTGAAGACGATGAAAAAATGGTGAAGCTTGTTGAAGGTTTAATAGAAGAGTTAATGCCTTCTCTTATCTTTACATTCTTACCTGGTTTTGCAGTGCATCCTGACCATGAGGCAACAGCACGTGCCGTAGTAGAAGCTGTTCGTCGTATGCCAAAAGCCGCCCGTCCACAAGTATTGGGCTGTGCCTTTGCAAATGATACGATTGAAAAAAATGGGGAGCCACATGTTGTCGTCAATATAAGTGAAATGAAGGCAGATAAAATTAATGCCTTGCAAGCACATGCATCCCAAACTGCTTGGATGATGCAAGAAACAGAAAAACGCGTCGATGACGGTGAACCAATGAGCGAAAGCTGGCTTAATATTGAAAAGTTCTATATTGTGAATCCTGATCATTATGTAAAATAAAAGCTTTAATTGACAATAAAGCGGATCTGTCCTCTTTCTAAATGGAGAACAGATCCGCTTTTATGTTAAGCGGTCCTCATTTTCTTTAAGAAATGAATCATGAAGGTTATAGCAAATATAATAATTAGCACAACGAAAAACATATAATGTGGAACGTGAATACCGATGACGCTAGCTAGCATTTTCAGTGCAATAATGCCAATTATAATAAATGCCGTTGCCTCTAATTCTGGTATTTTTTCAATAATGATTAAAAATAAGCCTGCAATCGTTCGCATCATTAAAATACCTAACATTCCCCCGATCAGTAATATCCAAATTTGATTGGATATCGCAAAGGCCGCAAAAATCGCATCAATTGAAAAGGCAATATCCATCAGTTCTACAGAAATAACGGTTGCCCAAAACGTTCCAAAAATGCGAACCATCAACCCTGTTTTTTTCATTTCCTTAGCACTATCAGCTTCACCAATCTGTAAGAAATGAGCGACACATAGCCAACCTAAATACAGAGCTCCTAGCAATTTAATATACCAGAATTCTACCAAGTAAACGCCTATCCCAATAAATAAAAATCGGAAAAAATAGGCCCCAAACATTCCGTACATTAATGCTCGTTTACGTTGCTTGGTTGGCAAATGCTTCACTAGCACTGCTAATACAAGTGCGTTATCAGCCGAAAGCAAACCTTCTATTATAATAAGTGTTGATATTAACCCCCACGATACAGGGTCAGTCAAAATTTCTTTCCACATTTCCCAATCGAAAAATTGAATGTATGTAGATAGAATTCCTTGAATGATTTCCAATTACATACCCTCCTACTTGTCCTAAGGTATTCTAGTATATGCTGGACCATTCCCATTATGAGGAAATGTGTGCATCCTTTATTTCTCCAAAAAATTCTCGAATAAATCTATTTTGCATTAAATAGACACCGAAAATTTAGAATTTACTAAAAATTAATGACAAAAAGCTTATAAAGTGTGCTATCATAGATAAATGTTTTATACGTATACGGAGGATGAATATTATGGAAGTTGCTGACACTAGAACCGTGCAAGTAGAAAATATCTTGATTGCACATCATTTCTTAAAAGACGTAGTGGTGCACACGCCGCTACAAAAAAATGACTATTTATCCGAGAAATACGGAGCTAATATTTATTTTAAACGCGAAGATTTACAGCATGTACGCTCATTTAAACTTCGTGGTGCCTATTATAAGATTAAAAAAATTGAAGAAGAAGCTCGTAAAACTGGCGTTGTTTGCGCAAGTGCGGGCAATCATGCTCAAGGTGTTGCCTACGCCTGTGCACAATTGAAAATTCAAGCAAGTATTTTTATGCCTCAAACAACACCTAAACAAAAAATCGACCAAGTTCGTATGTTTGGTCGTGATTTTGTAGAAATTATTTTAGCAGGTGATACTTTTGATGATTCTGCAGAAGGTGCATTAGCTTACTGTGAAGAGCACGATAAAATCTTTATCCACCCATTTGATGATTTTGATGTCATTGCTGGTCAAGGTACGGTCGCTGTTGAAATTATGAATGACATGGAGGAGCCAATTGACTACGTATTTGGTAGTATTGGTGGTGGTGGCTTAATGTCCGGTGTTTCTGCCTATGTGAAAAATCTTTCTCCTCATAGCAAAATTATCGGTGTAGAACCTGCTGGAGCAGGCAGTATGAAAGCTGCATTTGCAGAAGGCGGTACGGTGGCACTTGATTGGATTGACAAATTCGTAGATGGGGCCGCGGTAAAATGCGTCGGCAATCACACATATGATGTTTGTCGTCGCTACTTAGACGACATCGTACTAGTACCAGAAGGAAAAGTATGTACAACAATCTTAGATCTTTACAATAAACACGCCATTATCGCAGAGCCTGCTGGAGCATTATCAGTAGCAGCCCTCGATTCTTACAAAGAGGAAATTAAAGGCAAATCAGTCGTTATCATCATTAGTGGTGGTAATAATGATATCGGTCGTATGCAGGAGATTAAAGAAAAGTCTTTAATTCACGAAGGCTTACTATACTATTTCATCGTAAGCTTCCCACAACGTGCCGGCGCCCTTCGCCAGTTCTTAACAAGCGTTGTAGGACCAAATGACGACATTACAACTTTCGAATATACAAAGAAAAACAACAAAGAAAGTGGTCCTGCCTTAGTTGGTATCGAACTCGGCAATCGCAAAGATTACGAAGGATTACTAGTACGCATGAATGAATTCGGCTTCAAATACAAAGAAGTAAACAACGACATTCAATTATTCGGCTTACTAGTCTAAAATAAAAAGTCACACTTGCTATGTGAGTGTGGCTTTTTTGTGTGGATGAGAGGTTTATCGAGACACTTTTGAGATTTATCGAAACTTTTCTCTTGTTTATCGAGACTTTTCATAGTTTTATCGACTAACTTTAAGAAAATATCGACATTTACCTTACAAGCGACACTATCTGACCGCACCGATAGTTTGCGCCGCTTACAATTACTCTAATAAATTGGCAGGAATTACATATTCCCTATTTTTATTTTCACCTATCTCTTCAAATTTTAACTTTTTTAATAAATAATAAACCGCCTTCTCTGAGTCAATATCAAAAAACTTACGAAACTGAGCATTTGTAATATTGTTGCTCAGCATTAATCGAAAATCATGTAATGCGATTAGCATGGATTGATTATCAATCGATTGGCAATTGCTACAAAACCATTTCCCATGGGTGTAACGTAGGATATGGTCAAAATGACACTGCGAGCATAGTGCCCCCGTCTTCAATTCATCAACCATAATATCTAGGGTCCATTGAGTTGGTGTATGCATCTTTAAAATATGCTCAGATATTTCTCTCAAATTTTTTTCACTTAGACAGACTTGTTGATGCTGCTTGAACAGTTGATCTATCCTTTCAGCCAAGCCACTCACATGAATAATCGGTTGCGCGGACAAACTGGACGTCATAATCATATTCGGATTTGAAGAAACGACTATATATTCAATCGGTATATGATGCCCACTCATTTGAAATAATCTACGCAACATTCTGGCGTGTCGCTTCACTTGATCAAAAGGATTGCGAAAACCATCTACTTTGTCATCAGACGTAATTCGAATAAATTGATGCTTATCTTCCATATATTCTACACGCCCAACGATATTTTTGATTTCAACGATTAGCACAAAATGTTGGGACATAAATAATGTGTCCATTTGATGTGTCGATCCAGCAGCACTCTCAGCCTTAAGCTCTACATCATGCAATAAATAATACGTATGTTCCAAATAGATTTCCCGCCATTCTCGATCTACTCTTTGCTCGCCAACAATGCCAGCCCTTGTTCTTCCTAGCATTTCTTGAAAATAATAATACTTAGCGTGAGATTTCGGTAAACGCCTCTCGATCATTTCTAACACGCGTTGCTTTGATGAAACTTCGCGCTTTTTAAGTAACATATTTTCACCTCCTTTAGCTAGATTATAATGCACTCCCTTGAACTTAACTAAATTTTCAGTTTTTAATTCACCCAACTTCCCAAAAATATCGGCACCCATCAAAAAACGCCCACACTAAATGTATGAGCGTTTTATCATTTATTATCCTAGTAACGCACGGTCTGAGTTCATTTTTTCGCCGCGGATACGTTCGAACTCTGCCATTAAATCTGGGATGGTTAATTCATGCTTGCGATCCTCGCCAACCTCTAAAATGATTTGACCTTTATCCATCATAATCAGTCGATTTCCTAAGTCTAAAGCTTGTTGCATATTGTGCGTGACCATTAATGTCGTTAAGTTATCTTTTTCAACTAAGTATTTCGTAATACGTGTGATTAACTCGGCACGAGATGGGTCGAGTGCCGCCGTATGCTCATCTAACAATAAAATCGAAGGCTTCGTGAAGGTCGCCATTAAAAGAGACAGCGCCTGACGCTCCCCTCCCGACAGTAAGCCAACTTTTGCAGACAGACGATTTTCCAAATTTAAGCCCAACATCTCCAACGACTCCTTAAAAAATTCTCGACGCTTTTTATCTACGCCGAAGCGCATACCTCTAGTCTTATTACGTGAGTAAGCTAATGCTAAATTTTCCTCAATCGTCATTGTTGGTGCTGTACCAGCCATCGGATCCTGGAATACGCGACCGATGTAATGGGAGCGCTTATATTCTGGTAAAGACGTAACCTCATTTCCATCAATTGAAACCATACCGAAGTCTGGTGTTAGTGCGCCAGAAATCATATTCATCATAGTCGATTTACCAGCACCATTACTGCCGATAATTGTGACGAAATCCCCTGGCTTTAAGTGCAAATTAATTTCTGCAAGTGCAATTTTTTCATCAGGCGTACCTTCATTGAAAACCTTATTAATACCGTGTAATTTAAGCAAGGCCCTTCCCTCCCTGCTCAACCGTCTTTACTCGTGTTTTCTCCGCTGCGCGCTTCACCCTACGTTTGCGCTCCTTACTCTTATTGATTAATTGAGGTAAAATCAACGCAATAATAACAATGATAGCTGTTATTAATTTCATATCTCCTGAATCAAGGAAATCTACTCGTAATGCCAACGCTAAAATAATGCGGTAAATGATAGCTCCGGCAATGACGGCGAAAGTTGTACGCATAATTGTTTTTGTACCGAAGATTGCTTCGCCGATAATAACAGATGCCAGACCGATAACAATCATCCCGATCCCCATACTTACATCTGAGAACTTCGAATATTGCGCGATTAAAGCTCCCGAAAATGCGACAAGTGCATTAGAAAGTCCTAGCCCAAGAATAATAAGAGTATCTGTGTTTGCCGAGAAGCTACGAATCATACGCTTATTATCACCAGTTGCTCGAATAGCCAGGCCGATTTCTGTTTTCAAGAACCAGTCTGCAATGAACTTAATTAAAATCGTGATAATTAATACTACGATTATCGTACTCCATGTTGAAGGTAGTTGCTGAACGCCGAAGCCTTTTAGTAAGTTATTTAATGCCGTATCGATTCCCAAATTACTCCAAAATGCTTGAAACTTTGAAAATAAAGTTTCTGAATTTAATAATGGAATATTCGGACGACCTATCGTATTCTCTGCAGTGGATCCCATAATACGTAGGTTAATAGAATACAAAGCAATCATCATTAAAATCCCCGATAATAGAGGATTAATTTTCCCCTTCGTGTGAAGAATTCCTGTCATACATCCAGCAATAAATCCAGCAACAATTGCCACTAAAGTCGCTAAGATCGGGTGGTAGCCAAGCAGAATCATCGTCGCCGCTGTAGCCGCCCCTGTTACAAAGCTTCCATCAACCGTTAAATCCGGAAAATCTAACACGCGGAATGTTAAATACACACCAAGTGCCATAATCGCATAGATGATTCCTTGCTCCGTTGCGCCAAATATTGCTATAAACATAGTTGAATCATCTCCTAATAATTTCTTAAACAAATTTTTATTAAAAATTCTTATCTGAGATCCATTCTCTAAAACGATGGAGCTCAAAATTAAGATAATTGAAAGCCATACATAATATAATCTAAGGATTTAGCGCGACGTCTGTGATAAAATCTTCTTCCAACGTTCATATTGCTAGAAGTATGTTCCGTGCTCACTTGTAGAAAGCTTTACTAAATCCATTTGTTCAATAATGGCTCATCACCAAAAGTTGGAGATGATATTTATTAATACTTTCAATGTATATAAGTTGATTGGAGTGGAGACTGGACGACTCCTTGGGGATCAGCGTCACAGATGAGACCCTGGAGCGAGTGAAGCGGCTCATCGGACGCCCCCAGGAAGCTTTGCTCTGTGCGAAAGCGTAGTGTTAACGTAGCGGCAGCAAATGTTTTATCTGTGCGAAAGCGTAGCGACAGCAACAACAAAGCGCCCAGTCGGAACGGAAATCAACCCTACGCTATGATGATGTACTAATTTAATGGGCATTTCCTGATCTAATACGATTTACTATAGGACTCTTTCTTACATAAAAGCCCTTTAAATTTTTTTATTCTAAAAGAAGATAAAGCGGGGGCAGTTTTAGTTCTCCCCCGCTTCGCTCCATAAGATGATCATGTCAGGTCATTACTTTTCTAAAAGCTCCGCACCCCAAGAATCTTTAATGTCGATTCCTAAATCATCTGCTACTTTTTTATTGATTAATAGTTTTAGCTTTTGTGGATATTGAGCTGGAATATCAGCAGGAGTTGCTTCACCTTTTAGAATCTTCACAGCCATTTGTCCTGCTTCATAACCGATGTCAAAATATTCAAAACCATATGCACCTAAGCCACCACGTGCCACAGAGTCAAGCTCTCCAACAACTAATGGTAATTTATTAGCATTTGCTACATCAATGACAGACTCAAGTGCCGAAACTACTGTATTATCAGTAATAATATAGAATGCATCAGCTTTACCGATTAACGATTCAGCAGCTTGTTTTACTTCTGCAGACGTTGCCGCAGATGCCTCAACTACTGTTAAGCCTTGCTCATCCATCACTTTTTTCACTTCTTTTACTTGTGCTACTGAGTTTTGCTCACCAGCGTTGTAAACCATACCTACTTTTTTCGCACCCAAATCCTTTAAGAACGCCACTGTTTTCGAAATAGTATCAGGATGTAAATCGATTGTTCCTGTTACATTTTTCCCTGGCTTCTCTATAGAATCGATGAGCTGTGCGCCAACAGCATCTGTTACAGAAGTAAAGATAATTGGAATATCACTAGTTGCTGTTGCTGCCGCTTGTGCAGACGGCGTAGAGTTCGCAAAGATTAAATCTACGTTGGCACTTACTAGATTGTTTGCAATCGTCGTGTTAAGACTGTTATCACCTTGCGCTATTTGTTGATCGTAATCTACTTTTAAGCCAGATTCTTCAATCGCTTTTTTGAAACCTTCAGTTGCAGCATTTAAAGATGGATGCTCCACAATTTGAGTAATCCCGATCTTATATGTTTTATCATCTGTCGTGCCGCCCTCACTTGCATTATTCGTTTCGTTCCCTTTCGAATCCGACGAACTAGAACCACTGCTACCACAAGCAGCAAGCATTAAAACTAATCCAAATAACAGGAACGAAAGCTTTTTTAAATTGCTTTTCACAAATAATCCCCCCGATTTTGATCTCTGATATTTATCACACTTTATCCAAGCGAAGTGTGAACGTATCGCTATATTATCGCTATTAGCAAGGTTCGTCAACAACATTATGAATCTTCTGACTATTAATTCCAGCAAAATATTTTTTCTTTTCAATCAATTTGTCGCTTTAAACCGCTAAACTACGCTGTTTTTACAATTTGATTTCTTTTTCTAACATAACAAAAAATTTTTTTACAATTTAGCGAAGTTATTTTTCTGACATCTAATTTTAAGTAATATATGTAAAAACTAAAAAACCTGACAGTGAAAATGTCAGTACCTCATAACAGGTTTAATTCGCTCTTACTTTTTTAAATTTTCTACTAGCCCACTACTTTGAGTAACAGGATATTTTGGAAGTTTGAGTAACGTCTTGAATTGCTGAATAAAAACAACCCGCGAGTGCTTTAGAAGTATTACTCCCTTTATGGTTAGACGTGCAATACTCATTTATTTCTTGCTAATAAAAATCTACAGAAAATGGTCATTTTAGTCCCCCTTTTTACATTTAATGCATATGATGCATATGAGATTAGTGCCGTTCCCAAAAAGGAGGAATACCATGAATAATGATAAAATCGATTTAAACCAATCTTCTTATTCACAAGAACATCAAAATGCAACTATAGGAAATGTTGATACAATCATTTCTAATCTATGTGACAGTCTATTTGTTTTTGCTTTGGATTTCACTCTAAATGCCTTAGAGTATACGAAAGAAATGGAAGAGGAATTAGAATATACAGATGAATTCAAGAAACAAGTTAACGATTTAATTTTTGAAATAGAAGAAATTAAAAATACTTTAGAGGAGTAATTTCTAAAAGTGCTGTTCATAATCATTGGATATATCCATCCCCCACTATCAATAGAGCCTCCATTCACCCTGCCCCAAAATCCGCTTAATTATTTAGCGTTTTAAACTACTGAAATGGTCACTTGTTAAAAGTACTGTTTTAACAAGTGACCAGACATATCCACGACTTCAAACCTTTCGAGGTTACTTCTCATCTGCTATTTCTGCATAATTTTCTAGTAAGTGTACAAGCCCCTTTTCATAGGCATTGTCATTAAAAAACTTTGAACAAGATCAAATTATTATCGTTAGCACTATAATTTTTTACACGTAGCTATTTACAAATAAGCATGAACATTGATATGATTGCATTTGCTTCACGTGGTTCGTAACCATCCCACGTAAAAAAACTAAGGAGAAATAAATATGAAAATAAAATTTTTAGCAACGAGTGGCATTATTGCAGCACTCTACATTGCTATTACATTATTAGTCGCGCCATTTGGCTTTACAGAGGTGCAGTTCCGAATATCGGAAATATTTAACCATTTAGTTGCATTTAATCCACGCTTTGCCGTTGGTATCATTATTGGTGTGTTCATCTCTAACCTCTTTTCACCACTCGGTATCTACGATTTAGTTTTCGGTGTAGGCCATTCGATGATTACTCTTGGGTTGCTCATTCTTATTTGTAAATTTGTCAAAAATATTTGGGCGCGTTTAATCATCAATACATTTTTATTTACTTGTACAATGTTCATCATTGCATTTGAATTGAATTTAGCATTAGAATTACCATTCTTCTGGACATGGTTAACTGTTGCTGCAGGTGAATTTGTTGTCTTAGCGGTTGGTGCACCGATTATGTACGTATTGAACAAACGCTTAAACTTCAAAAATTTAATTTAACTTGATTTAATTGACGGATCTTTTAGATTCGTCTTTTTTTATTTTTCGGAAGACACCTTGACAATATTCTGAAAATATTCTAAAATTCATTTCAATAAATGCTAGGAAAAAGATTAGTAGCAAGCGCTAGTACTTAAAGAGAGCTGATGGTTGGTGCAAATCAGTAGTACGTACTTGTGAATGGACTTTGGAGCAGCCTCATCAAATGTGAGGACGAAGTTACTCCCCGTTATCGGAGTACGAAAGCGCGCAGTTTTTGCGAATGAAGGTGGCACCACGGTTACTCGTCCTTTTTACAGAAGGATTGTAGTGGCTTTTTTTTTATGGAAAAATTAGATAGAGGAGTCGAGAGAAGATGAGTATAGTAGCAGAGAAAAAAGGATATTTTGGTGAATTTGGCGGTAGCTTTGTTCCCGATGAGCTTCAAAATGTTTTAAGTATTTTAGATGAAAACTTTCAAAAATATAAAGAAGATGAAGACTTTAATAAAGAGCTAGATTATTATTTCCGTGAATATGTTGGGCGCAAATCTCCACTTTATTTTGCTGAAAATTTAACAAAACAATTAGGTGGCGCAAAAATTTATTTAAAACGTGAAGATCTTAACCATACTGGTTCACATAAAATTAATAACGTTCTTGGACAGATTTTATTGGCCAAGCGCATGGGTGCTAATCGTGTTATCGCCGAAACAGGTGCAGGTCAGCATGGTGTAGCAACAGCAACTGCTTGCGCAATGTTCGGGATGGATTGCACAATTTATATGGGTTTAGAAGATACTAAGCGCCAAGCATTAAACGTCTTCCGAATGGAGCTTCTTGGTGCAAAGGTAGTAGCTGTTGATAAAGGTCAAGGGCGACTAAAGGATGCAGTGGATGAAGCATTTGCTGATTTAGTAGAAAACTATGAGACGACTTTCTATTTACTAGGGTCTGCGGTTGGGCCTCACCCGTTCCCTACAATGGTGAAGCATTTCCAATCCGTCATTAGCCGTGAAAGTCGCGAACAAATTTTAGAAAAAGAAGGTAAGCTACCAGCAGCAGTACTTGCTTGTGTCGGCGGCGGTAGTAATGCGATTGGTGCGTTTGCAGAATATATTGCAGATGAAAACGTTCGCCTCATCGGTATTGAGCCAGATAAGGCCGCCACATTAAATGAAGGAACACCGGGTGAATTACACGGCTTCAAATGTTTAGTGCTGCAAGATGCAGAAGGTAATCCATTACCAACCTATTCGATTGCCGCTGGACTAGATTATCCTGGAGCTGGTCCAGAGCATAGCTATTTAAAAACAATTGGTCGCGGAGAATATGTAACGGTGACGAATGAAGAGGTGCTCGAAGCATTCCAAGTGCTATCAAAGGTTGAAGGCATTATTCCAGCACTTGAAAGTTCCCACGCCGTGGCTCATGCACTTAAGCTTGTGCCAACATTATCTCCGGAAGAGAGCATTATTATCAATATCTCTGGTCGTGGAGACAAAGACGTTGAGCAAGTATTTCAAATGCTAAATAGATAAAGGTAAAGATAAAGAGCGACTTCCCTTTGTGGAAATCGCTCTTTTATCTATACGAGTGAACCCAATTTCGGATAAACTTCTGCTACATTATCACGAAGCTTAGCTTTTAGGAATTTTCCAACTGATGTTTTTGGAATTTCGTCTAAAAATACCACATCGTCTGGTACCCACCATTTTGCAAACTGGCTTTCTAAAAATGTAAGAAGCTCCTTTTCACTTGCTGACATTCCTTCCTTCAATACTACACAAGCTAACGGGCGTTCTTGCCATTTGACATGTGGAATTGCGATAACTGCCGCTTCCAACACAGCGTCATGAGTCATTAATGCATTTTCTAAATCCACTGAGGATATCCACTCCCCACCCGACTTAATTAAATCCTTCGTACGATCTGTTATTTTGATAAAGCCATCCTCTGTTCGTACCGCAATGTCCCCTGTATATAACCAGCCGTCTCGATAGGCATCATTGGTACGCTCATCCCGATAATACTCGTGTGAAATCCATGGACCTCGCAAGCGTAACTCACCCATCGTCTCTCCATCCCATGGTACTTCCCCATTGTCATTGGTAATACTCGATTCAATACCAGCCATCGTCATACCTTGCATTGCTCGCGATTCAATACGCTTTTCAATAGGCCATTCATCCATCCAAGACATATAATTTGATAACGCTACAATTGGAGTAGTTTCAGTCATTCCATACACGACAATATACGGAATGCCATACTGCTCTTCAAATGTACGAATAAGTCGAGTAGGTGAAGCTGACCCGCCACAACAAATAGCACGTAACGAACTAATATCTCGCTCATGCTTCTCCTGTTCCTGCAACGCACCAATCCAAATTGTCGGTACCCCAGCTGTTAATGTAACCTTCTCCTGCTCTACTAAATCCAATATGATTGCTGATGTGAATTGTGGACCAGGCAATACTTGTGTAGCACCTACATTGACACTAGCAAATGGTAAGCCCCATGCATTTGCATGAAACATCGGTACAATTGGCATCACGACATCACGCTCCGAAATGCCCATTGAATCAGACATACTCAGCATCATACTATGTAGTACTAGACCTCGATGTGAATATACAACCCCTTTTGGATTTCCTGTTGTAGCACTTGTATAGCACATTCCAGCAGGCTCCTCTTCCCCTATATCTTCTGGGAACTGATAGTTTTCATCCGCCGCTGCTAATAAATCCTCATAGGATAACGCATTCGGTAATGTCGTTTTTGGCAAAGTATTCTCGTCCGTCATAATAATATAATGTTTCACTGTCTTAAGCTCAGGCGCAATGTTTTCGATGATTGGTAGCAAGTCCACATCAATCATTAAAATTTCATCTTCTGCATGATTAATAATATAAATTAAATGCTCTTCTGATAAACGAATATTCACCATGTGCAAAATGGCACCGGAACACGGTACCGCAAAATAAGCCTCTAAGTGGCGGTGCTGATTCCAAGCAAAGGAGCCAACCTTCATTCCTCTTGTCATCCCCAGCTTTGTGAGCGCATCCGCCAAGCGACGCGTTCTTTTTGCCCATTCTCCATATGTTAAACGGTGAATCTTCTGTGGACTCGTACGTGAAACAATAGTCTTTCTAGCAAAATAGCTTTCTGCTCGTTTAATAAAGTTTGTTAATACTAACGGCGTCTGCATCATAAAAACTATCCATCCCCTCTTCTTGTGAACTCCCTTTTTTTTACCTTTGTGAAATACCAACAATCAATTTAATTGAATACTATTAATATTCTGAATATGATTATATTGGAAAATTATAAATTACGCTATATATTCCAATAATTTTCTTTTTATTGTTAAGTTTCCCTAAAATAGTCTCATCGGCATAACGTGGGTTGATTTCCGTTCCGGCTGGGCGCTTTCCTGGGGGTGTCCAGCCTCCACTCCATCAACTTTTATATAGATACGTTTACCAAATGTCATCCCAAACTTTAATAATCGCCCATCAAAATAAAAAAGACGAAGAAAACTCAATTGTTTTCTTCATCCGTTTTAATTTCATCTATGAACAAGCTTTTGTTTGTAGCTTAATTTTTAATTTTTCTAGCATATCAACTGTCATTTTAGCTAAGTCATACTGCGCTTTAAAGCCCCATTCTTTTTGTGCCGCTTCTACATTTATAGAATTTGGCCAGCTATCTGCTATCGCCTGACGTACTGGATCTACATGATAATCCATACGGAAATGTGGCAAATGTTTTTTAATTTCTGCCGCAATTTCAGATGGTTCAAAGCTCATTGCAGTGATATTAAAGGCATTGCGATGGATTAGTTTGCTACTATCAGCTTCCATCAAATCTACAATAGCTTGCAATGCATCTGGCATGTACATCATGTCCATGTACGTACCTTCTTGAATATAAGACGTGTACTTCCCTTGCTTGATCGCCTCATAGAAGATTTCTACTGCATAGTCTGTCGTTCCACCTCCTGGAGGAGTTACGTATGAAATTAATCCTGGGAAGCGGACACCACGAGTATCTACACCAAAACGATCGAAATAATAATCACATAATAGCTCACCAGCAACTTTATTTACCCCATACATAGTTGTTGGACGCTGTAATGTATCCTGTGGTGTATTATCCTTCGGTGTCGACGGACCGAACGCGCCTATTGAGCTCGGCGTGAAAAATTGCAAGTTTAACTCACGCGAAACTTCTAACGCATTCATTAAACCACCCATATTTAAATTCCACGCAAGCAACGGGTTTTTTTCCGCTGTTGCTGATAATAACGCCGCTAAATGCATCATTGTATCTGCACCAAAATCCTTCGCTAAATCATGCATTCTTTGTCCATCCGTAACGTCCAATACTTCAAACGGACCTTTAGAATGCTCAAGCTTCCGAATATCTGTCGCTAATATATTGTCCTCTCCATAAATACCACGAAGTTTTTCTACAAGCTCAGAACCTATTTGACCTAGTGCACCTGTAACCATTATCTTTTTCATTTCTCCAAACCTCCACCTGTGAACAATTGTACTCCTACAGAGTACACTGATATATAAACAAACATTGATTTAACAACACTTCTGATGATTATCATTATAATTTGTTCATATTAAAAATACAACCATAATATTTAGAATTTTGAAAGATAGACAGTAAAAACCCTTTACTATCAGTATATGAGCCCTACAAAATATTGTACAAGACAAACATACAAAATAAATATGTACACCTAGAAAGTACATTTGTTCATTTTTCATAATAGCATTGTACATTGAAATGATCTTGCCCTTACTTGCCAAAAAAAAGAACCTCCCTTGTATTCAAAAAAAGGTCCTTTGTTCTTATTAAATTGAGAAACGCTTTACGGCTATTTGTAAAACTTTCGATACCTTATGTAGCTCTTTAATATAATCATGGAATTGCTGCTGCGCGGTTAACTGATCAGCAGTTAAAGTAGCTACATGTTTAGTTGATGCTGCATTTGTATCCGAAAATGATGTTAACATCGCCGCATCATCACTAACTTTTTTCGTATGGTTAGCAATTTCTTGAACGGTTGCAGATACTTCCACTATATACGGCTTCATTGTATGTACTTTTTCTAAAATTTGATCAAAGCTTGTCGCTGTATCCCCGGTAACCTGTACGCCCTTTTCAGTTGCGACTAACACTCCATCCATCATTTGCACAGCATAGCTAGAATCTAAATGAATGTTTTGTACGATGGACGTAATCGTTTTTGTTGAGTGGACTGTCTGCTCTGCAAGCTTTCGTACTTCATTGGCCACAACAGCAAATCCTTTACCGTGCTCCCCTGCTCTAGCAGCTTCAATAGATGCATTTAAGGCTAGGAGGTTTGTTTGCGCTGTAATTTTTTCAATTACCTCAACCATTTGATCGATTGTAGCTGCTCTTTCTACAAGATTAAAAATGGCAGTATTCGATTTTTCAACTGCCCGTTTAATAGCCTGTATTTGTGTTAAATTTGCCTGTACAATTTCCGTACCGCTTTCTGCATCCCGTGCAGTTTTATGAGCAAAGTTTTCAACAACCTGTACCTTTTCTAAAATCACTTGCACACCATTTAGCACTTCCTCTAGCGACGCTGTATTGGAAGCTAATTTCTCAGTAGAAGCAGCAGTTGAATTTGAAATGGACTGCACATCCTTTGCAATTTTACGTGTCGTGTTAGACGATTGCTCGGATGATTCCTGCAGTTTCCCAGTCATTTCTTCAACCTCATGTGCACTATTTGATACTGTGTGAAGTAGTCTTTTCACCTCTGTGACCATTTGATTGTAAGACAATACGACTTCGCCAAGCTCATCCTGTGCCACATAACTGGCATTCGCGGTGAAGTCACCCTGCTCTGCACGCTTTAATAATGACTTCAATTGACGCGTTGGTATATTCACAGCTTTTGTTGCTATAAACCCTATACAGATGACTAGCAAAACAACAAATAAACATACTCCACCTAATAGCCAATAACCAAATTGTACATCTTTCAGATATGTCTGTTGCTGTTCCGTAGCCCTCTGAACCAAATAGCTTTGAATATCTTCTAATAATGAATGACTTTGCTGGCTTACAGGCAAATACGATTGCGCATAAAATGATTGTTGTTCATTGCGACCCAATTGCTTATAGCGATCAATCAAGTCCACTTGCTGTGCTAGCAAGGTCTTCAATTTCTTCATCTGATGGTTCATCTTTTTATCGATTTCTAGACTTTCTAAATGATTTAAAGGCTGCTCAGCATTTTTTAAAATGCCAGACATTTCTCGATAAACCCCAGCTGAACTCACTAAATAATCTAATTGTCGTTGTGACTCCTCTAGTTCATTTAACCATCCGATCGGCACAAGTCCCTCTGTATAGCTTTCACTTGCATGCCATGACATTTTCCGTAAATAATCAACACTAAAAATACCTAGCAATACATTCGATAGTACACAAACAATCATCAGTACAAGTAGCTTGTCCTTCACCATTATGTATCGAAAAAAACGCATCATCTTCGGCTCCTTCTCCAACTCTTACCAATAATAATAGTATGAAGATATAAAGCTAGTGTTTTGTTTTTGTAAAGATTTCGCGAAGAGTTGTGAAATTTATCCCATATCCACCTCAGGGTGTCATGATATTAGTCCTCATCAAATACCTGCAAGAACATGCCGATACGATTAAGAAATTGCCTCCACATTATGTTGAAGAGCTTTACTTCCCTCGCAACCTCCCACAGCTTTGCTTCCGTACATAAATCAACCAAACGTCATCTTGGTAATCCTACGAATTCACTCATATAGCATCAAATGTAAAATTAACAAAATAGTAAAAACGATTTATAATTTCCAATAATCATAATAATCATTTATTTCGCAACCTTCTTCATTTCCTATCGTTGTCTATTAATAGTATGGTTTAAGTTTATCTTCATTTTGCTAAGTGTTTTTAGTAGCACAGCAACTATTACACCATTGATCAAAGGAGGTGTTTGAATGTTACAGTTTAATAAATTAGATAAAACTTTAGTCATTAGCTTGTCATTGCTCGGTATCATTAGTTGTCTCTTCGTTCATTCCAGTAGCACAGTGTTTGAGCAGTATACAAGCTCGTTTATTACAAAGCAGCTTTTTTATTACCTAATCGGATTTTTAGTTATGTATGGAGTAGCAACACTTGATATTGAGCAGCTTAAAAAAATAGGATGGCCATTTTATTGGGCGATGGTCTTATTAACATTTGCTTTATTCATTGCACCCGAAAGTATAGCCCGGACTGTCAATGAGGCGAAGCGTTGGTACCAAATTCCAATGTTAGGATCATTTCAGCCGTCAGAGTTTTTAAAGTTCGCGCTTTTAATCGTTGTTAGTAAGGTTATTGTGGCACATCGAGAAAAATTTGTGCGCCCTACTTTTTTAACGGATATGCGACTACTCTTCATCATTGCTATTATCACTCTTCCCCCTA
This sequence comes from Lysinibacillus sp. NPDC093692, assembly GCF_050280125.1. NCBI lineage: Bacteria > Bacillati > Bacillota > Bacilli > Caryophanales > Bacillaceae > Lysinibacillus > Lysinibacillus sp. NPDC093692. The sequence goes on along the minus strand of NZ_JBNNUW010000001.1, from coordinate 35,068 downwards.
TGCTTGCTGTTTACAAGCAACCTGATACGGGCATGGTCATGCTTTATATGTCGATGATTGTACCGATGATTTTCTTTTCAGGTATACAAAAAAAATTGCTAATAATTTTTACAGTCATTCCAGTATCAATTCTCAGCGTTGTGGCTATTCTATATGTAAAATTTAATGAATTTTTTACAGACAAAATTTTAAATAAAATGTCAGGGCATCAGGTTTCTCGAATTAATGGATGGTTGCAGCCAAATGAATATCCGGACTCATCTTTTCAAACGAGGCAGGGATTTTCAGCAATTGGTACAGGGCAGTTTACCGGAAAAGGTTACATGAACAATAATGTCTATGTCGTGGAAAAGCATACAGATTTCATTTTCGCAAACATTGCTGAAGAGCTCGGGTTCATCGGCGGGGCATTTGTCATTGCTCTTTTATTCTTCGTTATTTACCGCATTGTTCTTATTACAGTACAAGCAAAGGACCCATTTATGACGTTGATGGGAGCTGGTATTTCTAGTTTATTAGCCTTCCAAATTACACAAAATATCGGTATGACCATTGGACTTTTACCTGTAACAGGGATGACATTACCATTTTTAAGCTACGGCGGAAGTTCACTCATCTCCAATTTCATGTTAATGGGCATTGTGTTGATTATCTACAATTCTTATAGTGGCTACATGTTTAAAACTACAAAAGAGTAAGGTGACGGGTATGAACAACACTATAAAAAGGAGAATCTTATTATTGCTATTCCTAACAGGGGGAGCTTTGTTCATACTCCTACTGCGCCTTGCCTTTCTTATGCTATAAGACAATCAAAAAGCTGTCTCAAAAGTATTTTACGACTTTAGAGACAGCTTTACTTTTAGATTTTATATTATGCCTGCACTTTATGAATACTATCAATCACAACTTTTATGATTGTATCAAGATCCTCTTGTACAATATTAAGTGGTGGAGATAATGTTAATACGTTATTAAAGCCTGCAACAGTTGCGCCATTTTTACCTATAATAACCCCCTGCGCCTTACATGCGGCAATAACAGCATTTACTTTATCTACTGGTAAAGGCTCCTTCGACGTTTTATCTGACACTAACTCGATGCCCATTAATAAGCCTTTGCCTCGAACATCCCCAACTTTCGGGTGATTACCTAATGCTTGCTGAAGTGTTTGGAGGGTAGTAGCTCCAACTTCAGTAGATCTTTCAAATAATGCTTCTTGCTCAAGAATCTCAATATTTTTTAATGCAACCGCACATGCGACTGGTGATCCACCAAATGTATTAACATGGCGGAAATAGCCGTATGCATCAGAGCCAGTGAATGCCTCATAAATTTCTCGTTTTACCGCTGTAGCTGATAATGGTAAATAGGCACTTGTAATCCCTTTGGCCATCGTAATAATATCTGGTTTTACGCCGTAGTTCATGAATCCAAATGGCTTACCTGTTCGACCGAAGCCACAAATTACTTCGTCTACAATCATTAATGCTCCATGTTTTTTACATACTTCCTCAATGCCCTTTAAGTAGTTCTCCGGAGGCATAATGACGCCCCCACCTGTAATAATTGGCTCTAAAATCATCGCGGCTACTGTTTCACTTAGCTCCCACGTCATCGTTTTATCGACAGCCTTTACGCTTGCTAAATCTGTTGGAGCAAGTGTATCACTTTCATGTTCTCGATATTGATCAGGTGGCGCTACATGAATAAAGCCAGGAGATAATGGTTCATATTTATATTTGCGTTCCGCTTGCCCTGTCGCAGCCAAAGCTCCGAAAGAATTCCCGTGATAGGCACGGTAGCGAGAAACGATTTTATAGCGAGAGCTTTCTCCTTTTTGTTGATGATACTGACGTGCAATTTTAAACGCAGTTTCATTAGCCTCTGACCCACTATTGGAGAAGAAAATAACATAATCTCCACCAAGCATTTCATTGATTTTTTCAGCCAGTTCAACTGCTGGTAAATGTCCCTGCGATAAAGGAGCATAGGCGTTTTTCATCATTTGCTCATGGGCAACATCTGCTAATTCCTTGCGTCCATAGCCTACATTTACACACCATAATCCTGCCATTGCATCGATGTATTCAACGCCATCTGTATCAACGATCCTCGCACCATTTGATTTTTCAACTACATATGTTGCTTGTGGATTGTAAGGTTTCATTGAATGCCATACATATTGTTCATCTTTCTTTAAAATATCACTTTTAAGATTTACTTGAACCATATCTATACACCCCTTTATGTTATTTTCACTTAGTCACATCGTTATTGCTTGGAAACGCAAATGAACTTGTCGTATCCTCTGTTTCATCCGGCCAGCGTTCAGAAATTGTTTTCGCTTTCGTAAAGAATCGTGCTTGGTCCGGCCCAAACATATGCCCTTCACCAAACTTAGAGCGCTTCCATCCGCCAAAATTGTGATAGCCAACTGGAATCGGAATCGGAACATTAACGCCTACCATTCCTACTTCAATTTCTTCCTGGAATTTACGCGCCGCCGAACCGCTGCTCGTAAACATCGTGACACCATTCCCGAGTTCGTGGTCATTAATTAAATCAATAGCTTCTTGTAAGGATTCGACACCTACAACAATACGCGCAGGACCAAAAACTTCCTCTTTAAAAATAGTCATTTGTGGAGTTACGTTATTTAACAATGTCAGTCCAAGGTAAAAGCCTTTAGACGTTTCGCATATTTTCGGATTTCGGCCATCCGTTACAAGATTAGCCCCTTCTTCAACAGCACCATCGATATATCGAAGAATCGTATCTTTTGATTGTTGCGTAATAACTGGGCCAAAATCTACATCGCCATCTGTATATGGACCAACCTTTAATTTCAAGATTTTATCCTTTAATATTTCTGTAAAGCGTTGCTCCGTATCTTTCCCAACGACGATTGCTCCAGAAATAGCCATACAACGCTGAGACGCCGCTCCAAATGCTGCACCTAGAAAGGCATTAGCTGTTTGCTCTAGGTTTGCATCAGGCATGACAATCATAAAGTTCTTTCCGCCACCAAATGCAGCGACACGTTTATTGTGCTTCGTCCCTGTTTGATAAATATATTCCGCAACAGGTGTAGATCCAACAAATGAAATTGCTTGTATCTCTTTATTTTCAAGCAGTTCATTAACCGCTTCTTTATCACCATTAACAACTGTCCAAATGCCATCTGGCAGTCCTGCCTCTTTCCATAACTTACTTAAATATAATGCCGAGATTGGCACACGCTCAGATGGCTTTAAAATCACTGCATTTCCTACTGCAACTGCCATACTCGTAATAGCTAGCGGCACCATAACAGGGAAATTAAATGGAGCAATTGTAGCAACAACTCCAAGTGGGGCTTTTGCAGAGAAGGCATTAATATTGCCGCCTACATTCACCGAGTATTCTCCCTTCAGCATTTGCGGGGCACTGATTGCCATATCTACGGATTCAATGCCACGAACAATTTCGCCCTTTGCATCTTCTTTTGTTTTCCCACTTTCCTCACAAATGACTTCGATAAGCTCATCCTGTCTTTCTACTAATAACTGACGGAAACGATGTAAAACCTCAACCCGTTTGCCAATCGATGTCTTTTTCCATGCAGGAAATGCTGCCTTTGCTAGCTGGATAGCCTGCTTCACTTCATCTTTAGTTGCTAACGGAACTTGCGCAATGATCTCTCCTGTTGTTGGATTATACACGTCTGCGTAACGACCACTAGTACCAGCTGTTTCAACACCATTAATAAAATGTGATAATGTTTTCATTTTTTGCTGAACTTTCATAATTTCCCCACTCCTCGTTTATAGTTATTCAAAATCCAACTCTTCCTTTTGGAAAATAGAGCTAGCTTCATCTACCGGGTTAGGCGACTTTTTCTTTTGTGTAACTAAATAGAAAATCATCACTACTGCCACTACGATGCATGTAAATAAGATTTGTGAACGCATCGATTCAATAAAGAACATGGCGATCAGTAATGCTGTTATAACCAAGATTGTGAAATACGTTAAATATGGGAATAACCACATTTTCACTTTTAATAGCTCGGGGTTCTCTTTCTCTATTTTCCGGCGCATTTTTAATTGTGAAAATGCAATGATTAAGTAAAGAATCAATGTAATTGCACTACATGAACTAAGTAAAAACATAAACACTTTATCTGGTGAAACATAGTTCATAATAACGGCAATATAAGAGAAGAATGTCGCTGTTAAAATAGCATTAACAGGTGAACCCTTTTTATTTAATTTCAAAAATGCCTTTGGGGCCTCCCCCTTTTCCGCTAAAGAAAATACCATTCGAGATGTAGCGTAAAGCGCAGAGTTTAAGCACGATAAAACCGCTGTTAAAACAACAAAATTCATGATTTGTGCAGCTGCGGGTATTCCGATGTAATCCAACACTGCGACATAGGGACTAGTTAAAATATCCGAGGAATGCCAAGGTAATAATGTGACAACTACCGTTATCGATCCCACGTAGAAAATCAAAATACGCCAAGTAATTGAATTCGTAGCTTTTGTCACTGCTGCTAACGGTTCGTCAGATTCCCCTGCCGCAATGGCCACAATTTCTGTGCCCATAAAGGAGAAAATAACAATGACTACCCCCATCAGGACAGCTCCAAAACCATTCGGTAAAAAGCCACCCTCACCGATTAAATTAGCAGTACCTACTGCATTAAAATTAGGTGCGATACCCAAGATAATAAATGCACCAAGTCCAAGAAAAGCTATAATACTCGCAACCTTAATAAGAGAGAACCAATATTCAAATTCACCAAAAGCTTTTACGGAAAGGACATTTGTTAAAGTAAGTGCGACAGTTAATAAAAGACTTAGTAACCATAAAGGAATCCTATCATACCAATATTGAATGATTGCAGCTGCTGCAGTTGCCTCTAAAGCAATGGCAACAACCCAGAAAAACCAATATAACCAGCCAATCATAAAACCAGCCCACGGACCAATGGCTTCATGTGCATAATGCGCAAAAGACCCACTTGTTGGATTGACAGCTGCCATTTCTCCAAGCATTCGCATGACGAGAATAACGATAATGCCCGCAAATATATAAGATAAAATTGCGCCAGGGCCAGCAAGGTTAATTACTGAGCCACTTCCCATAAATAGACCCGCTCCGATAACCCCCGCAATCGCGATCATCGTCATATGCCTTTTCTTTAACCCTCTCTGTAAATGCGTTTGTTGCTCCATATTCAGCTCACCTCTTTTATTAGATTGGATTACCGCTTACTAAAATTTTACATGTTACATAGAAACGAAGGTATAGACAAACTGTAAAATTCTATACATTTGTTTTAAACATAATGTAAAATAGACTAAACATTCTAAAAATATAATATTTAAGTTAATTTCAGCAAAAATAATACCTCAATGAGAAAACTAGAAAAATATCTATGTTAAAAGGAGGGAAGTTAACATGAGTCAATTTAAGCTTCAAGTGAAGGATGTATTAGAAAACACATACTTCCAAAGTGCGGAGGTCGTAGCTGGTGAGGATGGTTTATTACGAATTGTAAAGTGGGCTCATGTCATTGAAATTATACAAGTAGATAATTTTCTAGCTGGTGATGAATTAGTTTTAACAACAGGAATTAGCCTTCAGCACAGCATCGAGAACTTTATCTTTTTCGTGGAATCCTTAATCGAAAAAAATTGCGCGGCATTGTGCATTGAATACGGGACTTCCATACAGACCATCCCAGAAGTGATTGTAGCTCTTGCTAACCGGCACAGCTTCCCTATTATCGTTTTTCATGACACGGTTCCTTTCGTCCGTATTACACAAGATTTACATAGTCAAATTATGAATCAGCAATATTTAATGATCTCTACTTTAGAATCCTACTCCCAAGCATTAAATAAAAATGCTTTATTAGGACAAAACGCAGAAGATGTTTTACAAAATATGTATCATGAATTGAAGACACAAATTGTCTTTTCTATTAAAGGTCGAGAGCCTATCTTTTTTCCAAATATGCCGCATACTAAGCGCCAGCAACTAGTTACGCTGAAAAAATCAGCACCCGTATTTAAAAATGAGCCCATCTTTATTTTTGACCAGCATTATGCAGATTTAACGCTCTATAGAGAGGATGGTCTATTCTCAGAGTTTGAATTACTTATTTTAGATCGTACAGCTACTGCCTTAGCACAACTTTTAATGAGAGAATTTTATATTGAAGAGAAAAGGGACATTGAGGATGCCTCTATTTTAGGAGATTGGATTGATCAAAAACTATCGAAAGAGGAAATTTATAAATTTATCGTTACCTATCATTCTAACTATAAGCTTTCTAGCGGGGCTGTTTTTATGTTAGCAACGCCTAATGCAGTCTCTAAAGTACAAGAGGATATTGTCTACAGCAAGCTCTACTATCGAAACCTTTTTGAGCAAAATGGATTTATACCATTTCTATATGAAAGAAAAAGCTATGTCATTTTTATTTTACTCCATAAGAAAGATAGTAAATCTAGTCGCGAATTATTAAATACGTTAGTTTCTTCCCTGCAGAAAACCGATTTTTATAAAAAACAACTAGTTCAAGGGTATCAAGTTGCCATTGGCAAAGTCGTTGCAGACGTAGAGGAAATACCGAAGAGTTATCAAACTGCACTCGAAACATTGTATATTTGCAGTAAAGTACAAACTACATCTTATTTTTATGATGATTTACATTTGTTTCACCTCATCTATAAATTACAGATGCAAGTAAATTTACAGGAAGTGATTCAAGATTATTTACAGCCAGTTATTGAATACGACAAAAAATATAATAGTAAGCTATTAGAAACGCTGCAAGTATATTTGCAAACGAACGGCTCTAAACAACAAACCGCAAATCAACTGTTCATCGTACGCCAAACGCTCTACCATCGTTTAAAAAAGCTTGAAAGTCTTTTAGGGAAAAATTTCATGAAGGGGCATAATCGAATTACGCTTGAATTTATGTTGCTCGCCAATTCTTTAATTGAGGATAAAAACTAACTGCTGATTTATGATTGATCAGCGATGTTGCAAGAATAGCACGCTCAAAGTCGCTATGAGCGTGCTATCAGATTTTATTTTTCGGTAACTACTCCACTATATAACGTTGGTCTGCGGTCGTCATACACTGGAATTCTGCCCCGTACTTCATCGACAATCGAGAAGTCCACGTCAATGACAGCTACTTCCTCATCCTCTGCACCAACCCAAAGCACTTCGCCCCACGGTTGAATAATCATTGATTGACCATTGAAGTTTTCTACTTTTCTCGATATACGATTAACAGCAATCACGAAGCATTGATTTTCGATGGCACGTGCTTGCAGCAATGTGTTCCAATGATCGATACGCGGCGTTGGCCATTGTGCCGGTACGAACAATACTTTTGCGCCCTCTAAAGCGTGAGCACGTAGCCATTCTGGGAAGCGAATATCATAGCAAATCACGCCTGCAGCCTCGATATCACCAAGGGCAAAGCGATTCATTTCATCCCCTGCTTCTAAATATAAATGCTCGTCCATCAAACGGAAAAGATGTGCCTTGTTATATTCACCAACTAACTCACCGTTGCTATCAAACGTATACATCGTGTTGTAAAATTTATCGCCCTTCTTCGTCGAAACAGAGCCCCCAACAATATGTACGCCAAGCTCTTTCGCTAAGTTTGATAAAAATGCTTTCGAACGTTCTCCATCCACATCTGCAATCTCTGATAATTTTTCAAGTGCATAGCCTGTATTCCACATTTCCGGTAGTACAATGATTTCTGCACCTTGTTTTGCCGCTTCACGAATCTTGTCCTCCGCACGAGCAAAATTTTCTTCTACTTTGCCAAAACCAACATTTAGTTGGATACACCCAATTTTCATCTTAATTCCTCCCCTAGTCCCAAAAATATTTCTTTTTCTGCATTTGTGTTTTTCTATTTTTCATTATACTACAAGTAAAAATGATATCGCTGTTGTCTGAGCTAAGAGCAGCTTTGGAACAAAAACAAAAAGACCAGGATCTCAGCAATAAAGTGAGCCCTGGCCTTTTCGCGAAAGTGAATCTTACTAATCAATTTTGCTCTTAGTTTTAGATTCTATTAATTAGTACGATTAAGTTTAATAAAAGTTACAGTAATTAAAAAAAAAATTAAATATTATTTTAAAGGGTTTAAAAGTAAAGCCAAAACCTATGTTTTACGGGCATTGTTAAGATGCCTCAGATGTTGGCATAATTACGTCAAGAATCGGCTTTGTACTTAGGCTCGCATGCTCTTTGCTTGTATTTTGTGCGTCCATCTTTGTAAATAGAGACTCTAGACAATTAGTAAAAAAAGTAATATTATTTGCATCAATTATTATTTTCTAAAAAGGAGAACATGCATGGAATTCTCAAAAAAACTACAGCAACTCCCGACTCAATTTTTTGCAGCATTGGTGCAAAAAGTGAATTCTGCTTTAGCAGAAGGGCGCGATGTTATCAATCTCGGTCAAGGCAATCCAGATCAGCCCACTCCCCAACACATTATAAAAGCGTTACAGGAAGCAGCTGAAAACCCTCAACATCATAAATATTCTCCATTCCGTGGCATCGTAGAATTACGTCAAGCAGCCGCAGACTTCTACAAACGTGAATACAATGTTGATATTGATCCTGAAACTGAGGTAGCTATTCTTGGTGGTACAAAAATCGGTCTTGTTGAGCTGCCGTTAGCGGTTTTAAACCCCGGTGATACAATGTTATTACCCGATCCTGGATATCCAGATTACTTATCTGGTGTCGTATTAGGTGATGTTAATTTTGAAGTCATGCCACTTTTCGCAGAGAATAATTTCCTGCCCGATTATAATGCTTTATCCAATGAAGTAAAAGAAAAGGCAAAGCTTCTTTACTTAAATTACCCGAACAATCCAACTGGTGGTACTGCAACACTTGAATTTTTCGAGGAAACGGCGCGCTTTGCTAAAGAGCACAACATGATTGTCTCACATGATTTCGCTTACGGTGCAATTGGATTTGACGGCAAGAAACCTATTAGTTTCCTGCAAGCGGAAGGTGCCAAAGAGGTCGGCATCGAGATGTATACATTATCTAAAACATATAATATGGCAGGCTGGCGTATTGGATTTGCAGTTGGTAACGCTGATATTGTTGCGGCTATTAATCTTATTCAAGATCATCTATTTTGTAGTCAATTCCCTGCCGTACAACAAGCAGCAGCGGTTGCCCTTACAGCATCTCAGGATTGCGCGAATAAGCTAAGAGCGACTTATGAGCGTCGACGAAATGTTCTTATCGAAGAAGCACAGCGAATTGGTTGGCAAGTAACCGCACCAAAGGGCTCTTTCTTTGCATGGCTCCCTGTTCCATTAGGTTATACAAGCGAGCAGTTTGCTGATGTATTGCTCGATAAAGCTGATATCGCAGTAGCTGCAGGCAATGGCTTCGGTCAATACGGTGAAGGCTATGTTCGTGTAGGTTTACTTGTAAGTGAAGATCGCTTACGTGAAGCAATCAGCCGAATTGAAAAATTAAACTTCTTTAATTTATAAGCATTGGATTTCCTTCCATTCAAAAACTGTCCTATTAGTTCACACTCGCTATAGGGGCAGTTTTCATTTCATGATCTTTCTTGGTTGCCTCAACCCTTCTTCTAACGGATAAATTGAACATGACCTTTGATTCATCAAACTATCTAATACACTGTCCTGATAACAATATTTCCACCCTACCCTAGCAAGAATTCCCATGCCTCTTTCGCGATCAAATAGTATAACAAAATAAAATATTTCAAAAATTCGATTGACTTACTATATCCTATAATCTATATTAGATATATCGGATTTACAAAAAAATATTATAAATCTCTTATCAAGAGTAGCTGAGGGACTGGCCCTATGAAGCTCGGCAACCTCCTTTTTTAAGGAAGGTGCCAAATCCAGCAAACGATCATCGTTTGAAAGATAAGAGAGGACGTTTTTTCATGAGCCTCTCTTAATTTTTTTAAGAGAGTTTTTTTTATTTTTACCAGCCGATAAAACAACTTTGGAGGTATGTCTCATGAAAAAGAAAAACAAAATTTTACTAGGTTTAGCGAGTCTCACATTAGTAGCAGCATTAGTAGGCTGCGGTACTAATGAAGATAAAGGTAGTCAAGGTACGGCTATTAATGAAAATAAAATTGTAGTAGGTGTAACTTCTGGTCCACACGAACAAATTGCAGAGGTTGCAGCAAAAGTTGCCAAAGAAAGTGGCTTAGAGGTAGAACTAAAAACGTTCTCTGATTATGTTTTACCAAATACATCGTTAGCCGAGGGTGATCTTGATGTAAACAGTTATCAACACAAGCCTTTCCTCGATGCATTTAACAAAGATCACAAAACAGATTTAGTACCAGTAGGAAAAACAATTTTAACTCCTATGGGCATATACTCTGATAAATATAAATCATTGGATGAAGTTCCTGATGGTGCTACATTCGGATTACCAAATGATCCAACGAACGGGGCTCGTGCTCTATTTGTTCTTCAAGAGGCAGGCATCATTAAATTAAAAGAAGGTGCAGACTTAACAGCATCTATTCGCGATGTGGAAGAAAACAAAAAGAATTTTAAATTCATTGAATTAGAGGCTGCACAAATTCCGAAGCAGCTTAGTGAAGTAGATGTGGCAGCTATTAATACGAACTTCGCTCTTGATGCTGGTATTGATCCTAAAAAAGACTCCATTCTTTTAGAATCTACTAACTCTCCATATGTAAACTACATTGCGGTACGTGCTGAAAACGAGGATGACCCAGCGATTAAAAAATTTGTTGAAGCCTATCAATCTGATGAAGTACGCAAATTTATTGAAGAGGAATTCAAAGGTTCTATCATTCCAAGCTGGTAAGTAACGATGAAGGGCCTTTCATAAATTGAGAATCTGCGAGACTCCTATAGGAATGCTAGCAGATTCTTGCTTTATAGAAGGACTTAGAAAGGAGAGTTCACAGTATGATTCAACTAGAAAATATAACAAAAGAATTTAAAACTAAAAAAGGTATCGTTAAGGCAGTAGATGGCATTAACCTGCATGTCAAAAAAGGTGAAATTCATGGGGTTATTGGCTACAGTGGCGCAGGAAAAAGTACCCTTATTCGCTGTGTTAATTTATTAGAGCGTCCAACAACAGGAAAAGTATTGATCGACAATGTAGATATTACTTCCCTTTCTTTAAACGACCTTCGCAAAACACGTCAAAAAATCGGCATGATTTTCCAGCATTTTAATCTCTTAAAAACAGCGACCGTTTACAACAATATCTCGGTACCATTAAAGCTTCTAGGCTATAACGACTCTGAAGTGAAAAAACGCGTCGCAAAATATGCAGAAATTGTTGGCCTAACAGAGAAATTAGATAGTTATCCTAGCCAACTTTCGGGTGGTCAAAAGCAACGTGTCGCTATTGCACGTGCCCTCGCCCAAGAGCCTGAGATTTTACTCAGTGATGAAGCGACAAGTGCTCTCGATCCTGAAACAACTGAAGCTATTCTCGAGCTTCTCTTGAAAATTAACCGTGAGTTGGGCATCACTATTTTACTCATTACACATGAAATGAATGTTATTCAAAAAATTTGCGATGATGTATCCGTTCTTGAATCAGGGACGGTTGTGGAATATGGCTCTGCTATAGAACTATTTTCGAAGCCTCAGCACCCAACGACACGAAAGTTTTTAAACACTATTTCTCAACGTAATTTATCTTCTTCCCTAATCGAACAATTAAATCTTTCCGGAAGTGTGATTCGCTTAACATTCCTTGGTGAAAGTACCGGGAAGCCATTACTTGCAGAAGTGAGCAAAGTTTATGATGTACAACCAAATATTTTAACAGCCAATATCATTGAATTAAAAAACGGCATCGTCGGTAATATTGTCGTGCATCTACACGGTAAGGCACATATCGTTGAAAAGGCACTTACGTATTTTATAGAAAACGGGGTATGCGTTGAGGAATTAGGAGGCGAATTAAATGAATAGCATTCAAAGTTTCTTTGCAGACTGGTCAGATGTTATTGGGCAATCCATTTTCGAAACCTTTCAAATGGTCGGGATTTCATTATTGTTTTCTATTTTAATTGGGATCCCTTTAGGGCTTTTAATCGTTTTAACTCGTCCGGGGCAATCATTTGAAAATAAATTTCTCTATCAATTCTTCAATTTATTTATTAATATTATTCGCTCTGTACCGTTCATTATTTTACTATTCTTCATTTTACCGTTCACGAAGCTGATCGTTGGCACAACTATTGGTGTAAAAGGTGTTATTGTGCCGCTTGTTGTTTATACAGCACCTTATATTGCACGACTTATGGAAACGGCACTTTTGGAAGTTGATCCAGGTGTTGTGGAAGCTTATACAGCAATGGGTATTAAACGTCGTCACATCATTTGGAATGTCTTACTACGTGAGGCTCGTCCATCCATTATTTTAGGCTTAACAATTGCCACAATCGGTCTGATAGGAGCAACAGCAATGGCTGGAATGGTTGGCGCTGGTGGTTTAGGTGATCTCGCATATCGTTACGGTCATTTACGCTATGAGGTCGATGTGATGTATGCGACAGTGTTTATCTTAATCATCCTTGTTCAGATTATTCAATCAATGGGTAACCGCTTTGCTGCGAAACTTAAGAAAGATTAATAGGAGGATGACGATGACTAAAACAACACATGGTGATCTACTGTTAAAAAATATTAATGCACAAGCCCCCTTCCCTATTTGCTTTGCAGATTTAGAAAAGGCTGTTGCAGAAAAAATGGAAGCTGGTCCGTTTGGCTACATTCGTTCAGGTGCTGGTGGTGAGCAAACATTACGGAATAACCGTGGAGCCTTTGAAAAATACTCTATTATTCCACGCTTTTTACATGATGTTTCAAGTATTGATACATCGATTGAGCTGTTCGGAAAAGTACATCCAACCCCGCTCTTATTTGCTCCTGTTGGCATGAACAAAATGGCACATGACGAGGGAGAGCTTGCCGTGGCACGTGCGGCTGATCAGTTAAAAATTCCTTATATTCAAAGTACAGTTTCAAGCTATGCACTTGAGGATGTGGCACAAACAGCCCCCACTGCTACTAAATGGTTTCAATTATATTGGTCAACAAATGAGGAAATTGCATATAGCATAGCCGCCCGAGCCGAGGCTGCTGGTTTTGAGGCTATTGTTTTAACTGTAGATACCGTCATGCTTGGCTGGCGTGAAGAAGATGTTCGCAATCAATTTTCACCTTTAAAACTTGGGTATGCTCGAGGAAACTATATGAATGATCCTGTTTTTACTGCTTCCTTACCAGATGATTCATTCGAGTCATATGTACAGGGCGTTTTGCAAAATGTGTTCCATCCTACATTAAATTGGGAGAATGTACGTGAATTAAAGCGCCGTTCTAATCTCCCTATTTTACTGAAGGGAATCTTACATCCCGAAGACGCAAAACTAGCTATTGAAAACGGCATGGACGGTATTATCGTATCAAACCACGGTGGTCGCCAATTGGATGGCGTAATTGGTTCACTCGATGCCCTTCCTGATATTGTGAAAGCTGTAAAAGGACGAGTTCCTGTCATTTTAGATAGCGGTGTGTATCGTGGCATGGATGCTCTTAAAGTACTCGCTTTAGGAGCTGATGCTGTTGCCATTGGTCGTCCCTTCGTCTACGGACTTGCATTAGATGGGCAGCAAGGAGTCGAAAAAGTAATGACGAATTTATATGATGAATTAAAAGTTTCCATCGCTTTAGCGGGGGCAATATCTATAAAGGGACTACGTGATATTACATTAGTGAAAAAAGATGGAAAGTGAATAAATCGTCCGGCAGTTTGAGGTGGAGATAAGAGACTTATCGGAACAATTTTGAGATTTATCGGAACGTTTCACCGATTTATCGGAACGTTAATATAAAAAGGGCTACCTCCTATTGAGGCAGCCCAATTTTTTATTGAATAACGCCTAGTTCACGGCCGACTTTTTCATAGATTGCTAGAGCGCCGTCCAACATTTCTTTTGTATGTGCCGCTGTAGGCATGTTTCGAACACGTCCTGTACCTTTTGGAACTGTTGGGAAAACGATTGATTTAGCGTAGACGCCTTCTTCAAATAGGCGACGTGAAAATTCCTGTGTAAGCTTTTCATCACCAATAATACATGGTGTAATCGGCGTTTCAGATTCGCCAATATTAAAGCCTAATTTAGCAAGACCCGCCTTTAAATAATCGCCATTTTCCCAAAGCTTATCGTGCAGCTCTGTTGAGTCAATCAGCATTTGCACTGCTGCTGTAATCGCAGCAACATCACCTGGTGGTAATGCTGTTGAGAATAAAAATGGACGAGAACGCACTTTTAGCCAGTCAATTAAATTTTGCTTACCAGCTACATATCCACCAACAACACCAATTGCTTTAGAAAGTGTACCAATTTGGAAGTCGATTTCTTTTTCTAAACCGAAATGCTTCACAGTACCCTTTCCTTTACCTGTTACCCCTGATCCGTGCGCATCATCTACATATGTTATTAAATCAAACTCTTTCGCAATCTCAACGATTTCTGGTAATTTTGCAATATCACCGTCCATTGAGAATACGCCATCCGTAATAACCATGACTTTATTGTATAAGCCTGATTCTGTTGCTGCCTTTGCCTTTGCACGTAAATCATCCATATCGGAGTGATTATAGGCAATAATTTTGGCACGTGATAAACGACAGCCATCGATAATCGATGCATGGTTTAATTGGTCTGAAAGAATCGCATCATTTTTATCCATAACAGCTGAAATTGCTGCCATATTACAGTTAAAACCGGATTGATAAGAAATCGCTGCCTCTGTTCCTTTAAATTCAGCAAGCTTTTCCTCTAATTTTACGTGTAAATCAAGTGTACCGTTAATCGTACGGACTGCTCCAGCCCCCACACCATATGTCTCTATTGTTTCTTTGGCAATACGCTTTAATTCTTCATTCGTTGCTAAGCCAAGATAGTTGTTTGAGGATAGATTAATTAGATTTTTGCCACGTACCTGAATAATGGGTCCGTTTGCTCCCTCTACTGGATCAATTTCATTGTATAAGCCTTGTTCATGTAAGTCTTGTAGGTTTTCATCTAAAAATGCATTCAATACTTTTGACAAGCGTATCATCCTTTCCTAGGAAAACTGTTCTAGCTCCTAGTGTAGCACAAGCATGTTATAAGAAAAATTACTTTGTTAATCTTTCGAATAATGGGGCAGTTTTTTCTCGCCAAAGAGATGACGATAGACAATTATCTATTAAGCGACGGACTGTATACTCCGCTTCCGCATAACGCTTCGAATAACCCATTGCATCCTGCATTGCTTCTTTATACTTTGCTCGAATATCTTCAATTTGAACTTCAGCTTCTTGTGAAATTGCGCAATGTTTCCCTATATCGAAAATTTCATCCCCTAATCTGCCGTCCTCTGGATCAAAGATATGAGGATCCGTACTATCAAAGATGCAGAAATTTAATTCCGGGATAAGAACCATATCAACAGAGTTTGCATCCAAGCCACACCAAATAATTTGCGCATCGAGCCCTCTCGCATTCGCTTCGTCTGCCAAACCTTTCATTAACGAAGATTTACCTGTACCTGGCTTCCCTTTGATCATCAATCTCCGAGATACATTTTTCGTTATACTATCTACTGTATTTTCGGCCCCCCTCGGAGTTAACGTTCCGAGTAAGCGATGCGTGCGCATACCTGTTTTGTTTAAGACCATCGATTGGAAAACCTCTGCCTTTAAATGTTCAACCTGGTCATTTAATGCCCCCCAGTTCATACAGCTCTGTGTCACTACTTCCCAATCATCATGAATCTTTATAGCTTTAGTAAGCGACGAAATACACTTCTCACGCCATGACTCTCGTTCCGCCATCGTATTAGCAAGCTGTTCGCCAACCTTTTCAAGCTGGATTTCTTCTAAGCAATCATAAAATGACATCACCCGATGCTTTGTGCCAAGAAAAGTCGGTTCAATCCCCCACTCCGATGACCATACAAATAATCGATTACAGCCTTGAACGTATACTGCCTCTACAACATCCTCCAGCAAAGCATGCTTAAACCACTCCACCGAAAAGCCCTGCTTTACATAAAAATACCCAAGCTCTTTCAGAAGCTCAGATCCTTTAAACGTCGGTGCACCCTGCAAAATATAAACTAATTCTGCCTCATCCATCATTTCTTTATATAAATGTTTAACTCCTTGCCCAGTCAGTGCGTGTCCATAGTAATAGGTCACATTTCCGTTCAATTTCGATCCCCCTTTCTTATGCCTTGCATTATATGAAGGAACCTTTTAAAAAATGAAAAGCTACGTTTAAATTTTTACGAATAGGATAAAAGTCGAGTTTTTAAGTTTGGAGGGCGATGTATGATAAAAAAATTGGGACTGTTTTGTTTGTAATTGGTATAGCAATGACGTTAATAGGTATGCCTTATTTATTGGGTTATTCAAAAAATGAATTTTTAAAGTACGCTTTATATTTAGGAATGTTAGTAACGATTATATTTACCCCTGCACGTACAATAAAAAAACAAAATAAAAAGTAATGTTTTCGAATTAAAGACAGTGCCCGACTATCCGAGCAGTTTATCGCTCATCTAAGTGACACTTCCGCAAATTGACAATAAAAAAACTACCCAGCATATCATTTTTGGGTAGTGGTGATTGATGCAAGCTTTGCTTTTGTCACAGCGACTAAATCATCTAGCTGAACGTGGATTTGCATGCCGATTTTTCCGGCACTCACAATAATACTTCCTTGCTCTTGAGCTGACGCATCAATAACAGTCGGATAAAGCTTCTTCATACCGACTGGAGAGCATCCGCCTCGCACATAGCCTGTATAGCCAAGTAACTCCTTGACTGGGAGCATGTCGATTTTTTTCTCTCCGATAACCTTTGCAGCAGCTTTTAAATCAAGCTCATCTGCTACAGGTATAACAAATACAAAAAGCTTTTGTGCACTTGCCTTTGCTACTAATGTTTTGAAAACATGAGAAACTGGGTGACCAATTTTTTCAGCAACTGATATTCCGTCAACTTGGCCGTCACCAGTCTCATATTCAATTACGTCGAATTGTATTTTTTGTTGCTCCAATAATCTTATCGCATTTGTTTTCGCATGCTTTGCCTTCGCCATATTAAAAATCTCCTATCTGCAGCATTAGGCTATCAAGGAGATCATGGAGTCATTTCCCGGTCGATAGCCTTCTTTTGCCATTTGAATATGAGTGGCATATTTTTCAGAAGCGTTTTTAAATGTTCGCGCTCTGTATGCCTCCTCATAACTCTTACCGAAAATTGTATCTACAAATGGATCCAATTTCAATTCCTTAGTAAACCGTTCTGGTACTTTGACGTCAATACCTTCACGTACAAAGGCAGGCTCACTGTCATCTACCTCTTGACCATTTAATTGCGCTTGCATGTGCTGTATTTGAGCATTTGCACTTGCTGCTACACGTAAATCCTGTGGTGATGGCTGCGGGGGTGCTAATGCTGAATTCCTCACTTGCTCTAAAATTTGTAACGTGTCCTCGGCATTCCCATCCTCTACTACAGACGCTTCCTCATCTATACGCTCTAACTGAGAATAATGCATTTGCGTTTGCTCATGTGCGAACACATTTTTCGTTTGTTGCAAATCTTGAATGATTGCTTGCTGTTGAGGTGTGATCTCTTTCGCTTCCTCTTTTTGTTGCTCATAGAGTTCTTGATCTGTATGCCCTAAAAGTAAATTTTCTAGCTCAAGCAATAATGGATTTTTCTTTGGCGGAAAATACAGTGCGTTTTTTCGATAGGCATCCCCTGCTTGTTTTCGTTGTAAAATCTTTTTACGATTATCGTGTGATGACAGTCTTTCTTGTTCTATTAAACTTGATAGTTTCATATAATTCACCTCGGCTTTCTATTTAATATGCAAATTCAATAAAAGATATGATTCTATCTTTTATTTTCTATACTCTTACACTCTAAACAGTTTCTTACATTAATTATCGGAATTTTCTTTATTAATTTCAAGAGTTAATTAATACTAAGCTCCTAAAGAAATAATTCACTTTCGACAAAATAGGTACAAAGACCTCCTCTAACCCCCGATATTATGCTCATTTAGTATTTCTATATTTGTATCATCACCAAAACATGCGGTTGATTTCCGTTCCGACTGGGCGCTTTGTTGTTGCTGTTGCTGTCACTACGCTTTCGCACAGATAAAGCATTTGCTGCCGCTTGCTTTCGCTACAGAAAACTTTTGATGTTGGTCACGAAGGCGTTAGCACAGGATGTGATGCTTTTAGCCTTCATTCCTCTATTGCTGTTCCCCAAGGAGTCGCCCAGCCTCCACTCCAATCAGCTTATTTACATAGTAGACTTTTAATAAAAACTTTTCGTGATGAATCCTAAATTTGTTACCACTAAAAAACAGCCCTTTTGCAAGGACTGTTTCTATCTATCTTTAGGTTTAATAAGTATACTTTTATAGGCTAGGTAGCCAAGCCATGCTCCTAGTGTATTTAAAATTAAATCATCAATATCTGCTGATCCAACCGTAAAAATAAACTGGATAGTTTCTACCGCTAGGCTAGAGATAAAACCTATACAAATAACGATCCAAGCTTTGCGGCACTTTTTTGATAATAGTGGTAGTAAAAAGCCCATTGGGGTAAATATTAATAAATTGCCGAGTAAATTAATAATAATGATATCAACATTAAAATACTGAGCGTAATTTATATAGCGCAGAATTGTATCAAAGGGAATAAAATTTGTTGTTAATCGCCAGTTACTATAATCAAACAGCCCTAATTCACCAAGAGAATACTCGCCATTGAACAACATAACAACTACATTCACAAGACGATCAATGACTAGTTTATAAAAAGCTATTACAGAATAGATACAAAAAAAGATCCACCCTGCTATCTTTATCGGTAAATAATATGTATCTATTAAAGAACGATAAGGTAACGGTAGCTTGGCTCCACTATGTATACTATTTTTTGTCATGCCTATACCACCTACTTCCCTATATCCTCACATAATTTTAATATTCACCGCTTCCCTAAGCAAGTGGTAATAATAAGGTGGATAAAGCCTTGTAGCATACTATCGCAAATTATGTAACCTTCACATCTGTCTGGGTTCGATTAGAAAAGAGATGACTGAACATCATGTTAAACACAAAATAAAAAAGCTGCCTCAATGAGCTGAGACAGCGTTATTTCAAGGCCTTATACTGGATTTACTCCATGTTTACGTTCTGAGAATAATAAGTACTTTGACATATAAAGCTCTAAGCGTGATTCAAGTGCTTTTCTTAAATCATTTGGCTCTATAACGTCATCAATAATCAGCTCTGAAGCTAGACGATAGACATCGATTTCCTCTTGGTATTCCTTGCGTTTCTCTGCGATAAAGCTTGCTTGCTCCTCTTTTGGGAGTTCAGCAATTTTATTGGCGTATACTGCGTTAACTGCGGCTTCAGGGCCCATTACAGCAATTTGTGCATTGGATAATGCAATACAGCAATCTGGCTCAAAAGCAGGACCTGCCATTGCATACAGCCCTGCACCGTATGCCTTCCGAACAATGACCGTTAATTTAGGAACGGTTGCCTCGCTCATTGCAAAGATCATTTTGGCACCATGGCGTATTATCCCTGCTTTTTCAACCTGCGTACCAATCATAAACCCTGGTACATCGGCAAGGAAAAGAAGCGGAATATTAAACGCATCACAAAGTGAAATGAACTTTGCAGCTTTATCAGCTGAATCGTGGAACAAAACGCCCCCCTTTACGCGCGGTTGGTTGGCGATAATTCCAACGGGTTGCCCATTAATGCGCCCTAGCCCGGTAATTAATTCTGGAGCGAATAATTTTTTCACTTCACAGAACGAATCTTCATCAATAATACGTTCAATTAACTTATACATATCAAAAGGAACGTTTTGATTTTTCGGTATTAGCTCATCAATCGATTTTTCAAATGAAGCTGGTGGTTTTGGAGCCTCTACCTTACTACGCTCTGCAAAGTTATTCGGGAAATAGCTCAAGTATTTACGAGCATAGGAAATAGCTTCCTGTTCTGATTTAGCAAGCACATCTCCACAACCGGAAACAGAACAGTGCATTTTCGCTCCACCCATTGTTTCCAAATCTACCTTCTCGCCTATAACCATTTCTGCCATACGAGGAGATCCTAAATACATCGATGCATTACCTTCTACCATGACAACAATATCGCAGAATGCAGGGATATAGGCACCACCTGCCGCAGAAGGGCCAAACAGTAAGCATATTTGAGGAATTTTACCTGAAAGCTTTACCTGATTATAGAAAATGCGTCCTGCTCCTCTGCGACCAGGAAACATTTCTAATTGGTCAGTAATACGTGCACCTGCTGAATCGACTAGATACAGTAATGGGCAATTTAGCTTTTCAGCTGTTTCTTGAATCCGAATCATTTTTTCTACTGTACGTTTCCCCCAAGAGCCAGCTTTAATCGTCGAATCGTTTGCTAAAACACAAACAGTACGACCATGGATTTTACCGATTCCTGTGATTACGCCATCTGCTGGTAGGTCCCCTGCTAAGCAGTTCGCGTACAAGCCATCTTCTGATTGAAGCCCATCATCTAATAATAATTCGAGTCGTTCACGTACAAATAGCTTTCCTTGTTGTGCATTTTTATCGTGATATTTTGGCAGGCCACCTGCTAAAATTTGTTCCTTCATTGTTTTCGTCGTATTTTCTGTCGGTACATTGCTCATAGTTAATTCCTCCTTTTGCCCAAACGGTTACGCCTCAGCATAAATAATTAATCATATACCTAGATTTCAGTTCATCATCATAGCGTGGGGTTGATTTCCGTTCCGGCTGGGCGCTTTGTTGTTGCTGTCGCTACGCTTTCGCACAGAGCAAAGCTTCCTGGGGGCGTTCGATGAGCCCCAAGAAGTCACCTAGCCCCACTTTTGATGATATGCCAATATTTTAAAATCCTACTTTAAAACTTTTCAAAATCTATTATCAGGTCTTTATTTCCCTAGATATTGCGGTGTTCGCTTTTCCTGGAAAGCAAGTAAGCCCTCTAATCGATCTTCTGTAGGAATCAGAGCATTATATGCAAGTGATTCGATTTTTAAACCAGTAGCTAAGTCGACTTCAACACCTTGATTCATGGCGATTTTCGCCTGTACTAAAGAAAGCGGAGCATTTTTTGCCATTTCAAGCGCAAGCTGCTGTGCCTTTTCAAGTACTTCATGTCCTTCATGAACATACTCTACAATGCCGTAACTTCTTGCTTCCTCTGCATTTAATCGACGTGCTGTATAAATTAATTCCTTCGCTTTTCCAATGCCAATTAGTCGTGGAAGTCGTTGTGTACCTCCAGCCCCTGGGATGATGCCGAGAGATGTTTCCGTAAGGCCTATCTTGGCATGGGCAGCTGCCAGGCGTAAGTCACAGGCTAACGCTAGCTCGAGTCCGCCACCAAAAGCAACGCCATTTAATACGGCGATAACTGGTTGAGCGAGTGCTTCTACTTTTGCCACTGTTGCTCCGATTAATTGCACAATCTGCTTTACTTGTCGGTCTGGCATCCCT
Organism: Lysinibacillus sp. NPDC093692; assembly: GCF_050280125.1. Classification (NCBI taxonomy): domain Bacteria; kingdom Bacillati; phylum Bacillota; class Bacilli; order Caryophanales; family Bacillaceae; genus Lysinibacillus; species Lysinibacillus sp. NPDC093692. The sequence goes on along the minus strand of NZ_JBNNUW010000001.1, from coordinate 13,390 downwards.
TTACGCTCTTTTAAATCTGCTCCTGCGCAAAAGGCTTTTTCCCCCGCCCCTGTTAGTAAGACGACTCGTACTGAAGGATCACCATTTATGTTGTCGAGTGTCGCGCTAAGTTCTTGGAGCAATTGTACAGACATCGCATTTGCCGCTTCCGGTCTTGAAAGGGTAATAAGCCCAATGCAACCATCTAATAATTCAAAACGAACGAGTTGCGTCATATTTGACTCGCACTCCTTTCATTACGGGCAATCGCCATTTGTTTAGAGGCGACTGCCTTCCCTAGTTTCTGTTCAATAAACAGTGCAGCCTCTAGCACTTTATTCAGTTCTACACCCGTTTTAATACCCATTCCATCTAATAAATACAATAAATCTTCCGTAGCCACATTACCTGATGCTCCTTTGGCATATGGACAGCCCCCAAGTCCACCAAGCGCGCTATCAAACTTCGTAATGCCCATTTCTAAAGATTTAACGATATTTGCTAGCGCTGTACCACGTGTATCATGAAAATGCATCGCAAAATTTTCTACAGGGTATCTTTTTAATAATTCTTCTAAAAGACTTTCCACCTGTGTCGGTACACCAACACCAATCGTGTCACCTAGAGAAATTTCATCGACGCCCATTTCCAGTAATTTTTCTGTTACTCGCAAAACTTTTTCTGGTTGTATGTAACCTTCATACGGGCACCCAATCACCGTTGAGATATAGCCCCGTACGTTTTTATGCGCTGCCTTTGCCCCGTCCACAACTTCCTGTAATATCGGAAATGTTTCATCGATTGATTTATTAATATTACTTTGGTTATGGCTTTCACTTGCCGACATAAAAACACTCACTTCGTCTACTTCAGCCTGCAATGCACGTTCTAAGCCACGCATGTTCGGTACTAGTGCCGCATACGTGATATCTTTTTGGCGTTTAATGGCTTGAAGAACCTCCACTGCATCAGCCAGCTGTGGAATCCACTTCGGATGCACAAAAGACGTTACCTCGATATAATTCAATCCAGTTTGACTAAGTAAATTTACTAGCTGTATTTTATCGGCAGTTGCAATATGCGTTTTCTCATTTTGCAAACCGTCACGAGGACCAACTTCCTTTAACGTTACATGCTTTGGTAGCTGCATAAAGAAGCCCCCTTATTCGATTTCTAAAATATCGTCATCTACGTTAATGAAATCTCCTTCATTCGCAATGATTTTTATAACTACGCCATCTTCTTCTGCTGCAATAGGAATCTCCATTTTCATCGACTCTAAAATTGCCACATCTTGTCCTGCAGTCACTTTCTCGCCCTCTGTTACAACGATTTTCCATACTGTTCCTGCCATGCTCGCTTTAACTGTTGCCATTGTAAATCCCTCCAAATGTATGAATAACGCAACCGCACTCATTGTTTAAGTGCGAATGCTTTTATCAATTTCGCCTTGGCGTAATTGCGTCCGGATTTTGAATTGTGCACAGACCTGCACGAGGGCCGACACGATGTCGGTCATTTCGGTAATGCCACAGGACGTGGCGTCTTTACCGATGCAGGTCAGTTAGCCGTTTTCGCAGGATGCGAAGGTGTTAGGCTAACATCCTTTATTCATTCCTTTTAAAATCCGTGACATCCGCCGGAGGCCATTATCTACATTCAGCAGGAATCTGCTGAATGAGGATAAGTGTTCTTACTTCGTCTCTGCTAATTGAGGTAAATAATATTCATCCACAAATTTAGTCGTTGTATAGCCCTTTAAAAATTGTTCATGTGTCACTGTTTTCAACAACATCGGAATATTTGTTTGAATACCTTCTACTTTATAAACTTTAAGTGCCTCAATCAGTCTTTCACACGCAATTGCTCGTGTTTCTCCCCACACGACTAATTTGCTAATCATTGGGTCGTAAAAAGGTGTTACCGCAGTGCCAGCCTCTACGCCGCATTCATGGCGAATACCTTCACCTGTAGGCAATTCAAATGCCGTAATGGTGCCTGGAGAAGGGAAAAAGGTCGATGGATTTTCGGCGTAAATACGTACTTCAATTGCATGCCCTTCTCTTTGTATGCTCTCGCGAGTAAATGCTAGTGGTTGTTTTGCCGCAATTTTTAATTGCTCCTCCACAAGATCTAGTTTTGTAATTTCCTCCGTCACTGGATGTTCCACTTGTAGGCGCGTATTCATCTCTAAGAAATAAAAGTTTTGCTCCGCATCTACTAAATACTCAATCGTACCAGCATTTACATAGCCAATATGCTGAACTGCCTTAACTGACGCATCTAGCATTCTTTTTCTTGTTTCTTCAGAAATGAATGGAGATGGTGCTTCTTCCACTACTTTTTGATTTCTACGTTGAATCGAACACTCACGTTCAAATAGTGGTACGACATTGCCATCAAGGTCTGCAATAATTTGTACTTCGACGTGATGAGGATTCGCAATAAATCGTTCCATATACATCGTGCCATCACCAAAGAATGACTGTGCACGCTTTTGATTCCCCTCAAAGGCTTTTGCCAACTCCTCGGCATTTTCAACGAGCTGCATACCGATCCCCCCACCACCAGCAGAGGCTTTTAACATAATCGGATAGCCTAGACGGGAAGCAATTTCAATAGCTTCCGCGACATCTTTCACCGGTGTCTCTACACCTTCAACAATTGGTACACCTGCAGCTTTCATTGTTTTTCGAGCTTCTAATTTACTGCCCATCGAAGCAATTACGTCCGCGCTTGGTCCAATAAATACGAGGCCCGCTTCTGTACAACGTTTAGCAAACTCAGCGTTTTCTGATAATAAACCATAGCCCGGATGAATTGCGTCAGCGCCGCTTTCCTTCGCTACTTCAAGAATACGATCAATATTTAAATAGCTTTGGGCAACAGGTGGCTTTCCAAGGCAAAATGCCTCATCAGCATCCTTCACATGTAAGCTTTCAACGTCTGCCTCAGAATACACCGCAACTGTTTGAACATTTAGTCGTTTGCATGTTCTTATAATACGTCTAGCTATTTCTCCGCGATTGGCAATTAACACCTTCTTGAACATTCACTGACCCCCTTCTTACTTCACTGTTGGAACAAAATTTTCTCGTAATTTAAACTTTTGCACTTTTCCAGATGCAGTCATCGGATAGTCCTCGATAAAGAAAATATGTCGTGGTATTTTATGTCTAGAGATTTTATCCCGACAATAATCTCGAATCTCTTCCTCTGTTGCCTGCTCTCCTTCTCGCAAAATAATCCAAGCTGCCGCTTCCTCTCCATAAACAGGATCAGGAACACCTGCAACCTGTACATCTGCAATTTTGGAGTATGTGTAAAGGAATTCTTCAATTTCTCGAGGAGATATATTTTCACCGCCACGAATAATCATATCTTTTAAACGCCCTGTTACACGTACATAGCCCGCCTCATCCATCGTTGCCAAATCCCCAGTATGCAGCCAGTTATCCTCATCTATTGCAAGAAGCGTTTCTTCTGGGTTATTATAGTAACCTTTCATGACTTGGTAGCCTCTCGTACATAGCTCCCCTTGCTCATTCGGCGCAGCTTCTTCGTTTGTACCAGGAATGACAATTTTAACTTCTAGATTTGGCAATGCGCGGCCAACTGTTTCAACCTTTAACAGTAGCGGGTCATTAGCCCTCGTTTGTGTAATAACAGGTGAGGCTTCTGTTTGCCCGTAACAAATCGTAATATCCTTCATGCCCATTTTGTCGATAACGGCCTTCATAACCTCGATTGGACAGTTAGAGCCAGCCATTACTCCAGTACGCAACGTTGATAGATCAAAAGACGCAAAATTCGGTAAATTAAGCTCACTAATGAACATCGTTGGCACGCCATGTAACGCGGTACACTTTTCTTTTTCAACCGTTTGTAACACCTCAGTAGGTGAAAACTCTTGTACTGGTACCATCGTCCCACCACTAGTAGTAATCGCTAATGTTCCAATTACACAGCCAAAGCAATGGAAGAATGGGACAGGGATGCACAAGCGATCTTCGTAAGTTAAACGCATACATTCTGCAATATTAATCGCATTATTGACTAAGTTATAATGCGTTAACATAACACCTTTCGGAAAACCTGTTGTTCCTGAGGTATATTGAATATTAATAACATCATCATAATGAAGTGCTTGCTGTCTTTGATCTAATTGCTCCTCCGTTATTTGCTCTGCAGCAGATAACACATCCGACCAGTTTAGCACTCCGGGATATTTTGTCTCGCCAATTAAAATAACATTTTTTAATAAAGGTAGTCGCTCTGATTGCAAATTACCTGGTTCACAATGTTCAAGCTCTGGACATAACTCTTGCAGTGTATTTATAAAAGAATGGTCTCGATAATTTTCAATTAAAATAATCGTTTTTGCATCGGATTGCTTCAATAAATATTCCAACTCGCTTGAACGATAATTAGTGTTTACAGTGACGATTGGGGCTCCCATTTTACCTGTACCAAATTGCAGCTGCACCCATTCTGGAACATTAGTCGTCCAAACTGCAATATGCTCACCCTTCTCTATTCCAAGAGCCATCAACCCTCTAGCGACTAAACGGCTTTGCCGATTGAGCTCCTCATAAGTCATACGTAAATCCCTATCTGCATATACTAATGCTTCGCGTTGTGGATATTTTTCAGATTGTTCATCTAGCAATTGACCAATAGTTTGATACACAAGTTCTGCCATGAAAATCCCCCTAGTTAAGATGATTAGCAACCAATTAGACGAGAAATAACGAGACGTTGAATTTCAGAGGTACCCTCACCGATTTCCATTAACTTAATGTCACGTAGATGACGCTCTACATCGTATTCTTTCATATACCCTGAACCACCGTGAATTTGAATTGCTTGATTACAAGTGCGGAAGCCCATTTCAGAGGCGAATAATTTTGCCATTGCCGCTTCCTTCCCGAATGGTTTCTTTTGATCTTTAAGCCATGCCGCCTTATGTACTAACGTACGTGCAAGCTCTATCTCCATTGCCATATCGGCTAATTTAAATTGTATTGCCTGAAGTTTTGATATAGGTGCACCAAATTGTTCACGTTCTTTAGCGTATTTTAATGCTTTCTCATAAGCTGCCTGTGCAATTCCTACTGATAATGCAGCAATGGAAATACGCCCACCGTCTAACGTATTTAAAAATTGGCTAAATCCACGTTTTTCATCCCCTAAAAGATTAGCCCTTGGTACACGAACATTTTGCAAAATAATCTCACATGTATTGGAGCCACGTACACCCATTTTGTCGTAATTGCAGTTGATCGTTACGCCAGGAGTGTTAGTTGGTACAATGATAGATGAGATAATTTTTTTACCATCTTCACGTTTACCTGTCACTGCTGTCACAATAATTTGGCGTGCAAAGCCCGCGTTTGTGATCCAGCATTTTTCACCATTAATGATGTAATCATCACCATCAATTACAGCTGTTGTAAGTGTTCCACCAGCATCTGAACCTGCATTTGGCTCTGTTAGACCAAACGAACCTAATGTTTCCCCCTTCGCTAACGGAACAAGCCATTCTTGCTTTTGCTCCTCTGTGCCGAAATTGTAAATAGGCGAAGCACCTAAGCTAACTGCTGCTGCATAGCTTAATCCTGTACCGCCACACGCACGGCCGATTTCTTCAACAGCAAGTGCATAGGAAACAGTATCTCCACCTGAACCGCCGTACTCTTCAGGAAACGGGATCCCTAGTAAGCCTAGCTCTGCCATCTTTTTAAAGCTCTCTATTCTCATCGTCGATGTCTCGTCAACTTCACGAGCATACGGTTTAATTTCTTTTTCAGCAAAGTCACGCACCATATCTCGAATCATCTCTTGCTCTTTCGTTAGTTCAAAGTTCATCCCCAGTCCCCCTAATGTTTAATTTGCCATAGCAGATTTCGTTCAGATGACAGCTGTAATAAATGAATACCGACCAGTCGGTTTGTATTAAATATTAATAAAACCAGTCTTTTCTGCTGGCTTCTCCTTGACCATAAATTGAACCGCTTCGTCCTTTGCTTGCTCAGTGACAATCGCACGCAATACCATATCCGTAAATACTTCTGTAATTTCCTCCATTGTTAATGGACCTGATTGCTTAAACCATTTATATGTCCAGTTAATCATCCCGACAATAGCCATCGTTACAATAGTACAAGGTAGTTCTGTACGAAAATCCTTTGTTTGCTGGCCTTCCGCTATGACTTTTTGTAAAATATCCCGATATTGATCTCGTTTATTATGAATAATTTCACTATATTCCTCCGGCAATGAACGGCTTTCTTCATAAAAAACAGTAATATGTGCTTGATACATATCAAATACTTGTGTCAGTGTTTGCAGCATTGCACATAAACGTGTAATCGGTGTCTCGTATTTGTCATATGCCTCCTGTGACTGTTTAATCACATACGAAATAAATACATCATGAATTTCATACAACAGTTCATCTTTCGATTTAAAATTATGATAAAATCCACCCTTTGAAGCACCAATGTATTCAACAATGCGATCAACAGTTACATTGTGATAGCCATCTTGCTGAAATAGCACTACAGAAGCGTCAACAATGCGTTGTTTTAATGTTTTCTTTACCATAGGCATCTATCATCCTTCTTATAACTCTTTACTTAATCACTCTTTATAATTAGAAAAGGTTTCTGGTCATTGCCATAATGTGTGCTTGATTTCCGTTCCAACTGAGCGCTTTCCTAAGGGCGTCCAGTCTCTATGACATACGTTTTAACAATATGCAATGCCACCCTATAATTCTGGTGACAACCCCTTATTTTCCCTAATTATTAAAAAACTATGACACCATTAATATAGCATTCTGAAAATTCAGCGTCTAGCACCTATATAGATTTTAATTAATTTTTCGAGAATTTATTTTACATAAAGTAGAATTTTAAAAACCACCACAAATAAAAAACCTACAATTACTGTATGCTTCCCATCTTATTTTTATTACTAAAATCTCAAAAAAATTCCCTAGTGCTGTACAATCACACTAGAGAATCTACAAAACATAGTTATGAAGCTTTTGGTATTTTTCGTAACCACGAGATAATGATTGCAATAATTAACGCAAAACCTAAATAGCCCATTGTTGAATAAACCTTTCCAACTAATGTCGTGAACCCAACTAAACTCGCAACAAAGCCTATTAAACCAATTACCACAATTCCTATTTTAAAATATTTATGGTCAGGCGCTATAAAACGTACTGTAAATGCGTAAAGCATTCCTACAGCCGTATTGTACATCATGCCTAATAAAGCAATAGACATTAAAATCCCCACTACAGGATGAATTTGTTTGGCTAACTCTAATGTTGGCATTGCTGTCCCACCAACTACGTCCATTTTAACGAATAAAGCAATATTAATAAGTATGATTAAAACACCGAGCATAATACCACCAAGAAAACCGCCTAAACCAGCAATCTTGCGCTCTTTAACCGTTCCCCCCATAACAATTAGCATCGCTGTACCAGCAGCTATGTTATAAGATACATAGAGGAGTGCCCCTACTAGCCAATTGGAAGCCGCAGATGATTGCTCTTTCGCTAGTACATTCTGTTCTGCAATTGTTAAATCCATTGTGAAAATAGAGTAAATTAATATGATAAAAACGATCCCCATCAAATATGGCGTCACTAAAGCTATTATATTAATAATATTTTTCACATTTAATAGCAGCGTTAAAATCGTAATGATTACCATGAAAATGCTGCCGATCATCGGGTTCATACCAAACATTTGCTCAAACGTTGACCCTGATCCCGCAAACATAACAACTGCCACACCAAATAAGAAGAACGTTATGACTATATCTAATAGTACGCCAACATAGCGCCCACCGATTTGATAGATTACCTCTTTATGAGATGTCGTTTGTGAATCTGCCCCTAATTGCGCTAGACTCATCCCTAAAAACGCAAAAGCAATTGTTGCGACAATTCCTCCTGCTATACCGTAAAGACCAAAACTCGTAAAGTATTGCATAATTTCTTGTCCTGATGCGAAGCCAGCACCAACGATTAATCCTACAAACGCGCCACCTATCTGCCAACTTTTTTTCATAGAACACCCGCTTTTCTATTTAAATCAATTATGCCTCGGCATAATTCCGTGACATCCACTGGAGGCTATAGGCCAACAAATGTCTTATGCGTGAAAGCGTAGCGCCAGCAACAGCACGATGTTGATCATTCAGGCGTTTTCACAGGATGTGAAGTTCTTAGCCTGAGCTCCTCTATTTAGTCACATTATTTATAAGTTTTCTGTGCTACTGTAAACAAGTCGATCGTCTCTCTATTTACTTCATAACCGATACCCGCTTTTTGAGGAACTTCAATAAAGCCGTCCTTCACCACAACTTCTGGGTCGATAATGTCTTTTTCCCAATATCGACTGGAACCTGCTGTATCGCCAGGTAAAATAAAATTCGATAATGTAGTTAACGCCACATTATGTGCACGACCAATACCCGACTCAAGCATGCCGCCACACCAAACAGGAATGTCATTTGCCTCACAATAATCATGTATTTTCTTAGCTTCAGTTAAGCCACCGACACGTCCAATTTTAATGTTAATAATTTTAGTACTGCCCAATTCAACAGCTTTACGTGCATCCTCTAATGAATGGATACTTTCATCCAAGCAGATAGGCGTATCGATTAATTTTTGTAAAGCTGCGTGATCGATAATGTCATCTGACGCCAATGGCTGCTCAATCATTGTTAAATTAAAAGCATCTAGCTGTTTAAGCGTTTCAGCATCTGTGAGACGATAAGCTGAGTTCGCATCCGCCATAAACGCCACATCTGGGAACGTCTCACGTAATATACGCATTACTTCTACATCCCAACCTGGTTTGATTTTAATTTTCATTCGTTTATAGCCTTCATTCACAAAACCATCTACTAACGCTACTAAGTCCTCGATCGATTTTTGAATACCGATACTGATTCCAACTTCAATATTGTCCTTTTTGCCACCAAGTGCAGCCGCGAGAGATTGATTCGTCTGTTGGGCATAAATATCCCAAATAGCACCTTCTATCGTTGATTTTGCCATATTATTTTTACGAATCGGTTTAAATAGCTCATTGACCTCATCCGGATGCTGAAGCTCTTTATTTAAAATAAGAGGAATTAAGAAATCTTCTAGCATGTGCCAGTTCGTTTGTAATGTTTCCTCGTTGTACCAAGGAGAGTGGAAGGCGACAGATTCTCCCCAACCGATTGTTCCTGATTCATCTTTAACCTCTAAAACTAAAAAATCCTTATCATCAAATGTGCCAAAGCTTGTTGTAAATGGTTCTTTTAATTTCATCTTTAAATGTCTAATGGTAAATTCCGTTATTTTCATATTGCTTTGCCCCTTCCAGTCCTAAAGTTTCTAATTTAACGAGAACATACTCGTTGTAATTTTCTTGCTGTTGCAATTGAACAGCTGCATAACCTTGTGCAAATAATTGTTGTAATAAGCGTCTCGTTTTGAAGCGCCAGTCCAATGCTAATGCCGGATCTTGCAACTTCAATGCTTGAAAATCCTTTGGTACAGGCAGCGTATATAAATCGTTGTTATATTTCAAATTTTCAGTTACTTCTAAACATAGGAATCCTTGTTCATTTTGTACACAACTAGCTACTGGTATGGCATTCTTTGCGTCTATTGAAACGCTTTTATTGACGTAATCAGAGGCTATATACCAGCTCACCTCAAAACGATCAGAAGGTAACCCCTTATTTAAACCATCCTGCATTTCTCCATAGCAATTTTCTATATACGTATAACAAATACCATTTAATTTGGAGAGATTAAGATAACCATTTCGTGTCTCCAGCGGATCAAAGGTCCATACCATTAAATCATAGCCCCGTTCTATAGCAATGGCTTGTTGGGCATATTTTAATTTTTCACCTATTCCTTGAGAACGGTAGTTTTCGTCTATCCCCAACATATGGGAACACAAATAGCTTTTGCCCTCTCGAAACCCCGAAAAGCCATAGCTAAAGCCAACTAATTGGTCACCATCATAGGCACCCACAACGATCCCACCATTTTTCACAGCGGTCAACGTTTGATGAATGGGAATAGAAGGCATCCCCCAAATGTTATATTCCAATTGCTGAACTTGTTCCAGCTGCTCGATTGTCTTTATTTCTCGTATATCAATCATCCTATCACTTCTTTCTATATCTTTATTCTAAATAAACGGCTCGTTCTATAAAGCTCGTAAAATTGCTCTCGTAATAATGCTCACTCCTGTAATAAGCCGCTCTCGATTAAAGGTCATTTTCGGATGATGTAAGCCTGGTGTTACACCACAACCTAAGCCAAGCATTGTTGCTTTAAGGTTCGGACGCTCATACGTATAAAAATGAAAATCCTCTCCTCCAGGGGTAACGACTGGTGGAGCACATGCGCTTTCCCCAACCACATCAACAATTGCGGAATTCATATGCTGTAAGGCCTCATCATTCACTAATGCTGCAACGATATGTGCATCTACAGTTAAAGAAATTTTGGCTCCATACATCGCTTCAACCGATGCTTTTACACGTTCAACACCATCCGTGAGAGCCTCCATTACTTCATTTGTTTGTGCCCGTGCATCAATGCTAAATGTTGCTTTCCCAGGAATAATATTTGTAGAGGTTCCTCCTGCATTAAATTGCGTCATTTTGACTGACGAAGAGACATTAGGGTCTGTCCAGATTTTTTGTAAACCTTCAATAATTGCGGACCCTACCTCAATGGCATTAATGCCAAGTTCAGGTCGTGCGCCATGAGCCTCTTCTCCAATAATAGTCCCCGTAAAAAGCTTTGCCGCACCGTGATACAAGGCCGGGGCGTACGTTCCGTCCCGTAATTCTTTCACCGGACGAACATGGACACCAAATAAGTATTCTAGAGGATCAATAAGCCCCTTTTCAACGAATGCTCGGGCACCCTGTGCTTTTTCTTCAGCAGGCTGAAAAAGAATACGTACTGCACCGGGAAGCAAGTGCTCCATATCCTTCAACGCTAGTGCTGTCCCAATAGCCATCGTCATATGACCATCATGACCACAAGAATGATTCGCCTTAAATACATCATCTACTTCCTGCCATAGTGCATCGATATCCGTACGAAATCCGACCCTCGGTGTTCCTTTCCCAATATCTACATACAGTCCGGTCATGTCCTCGAATAACTGAGGCTCCATCTGTGCCTCCTTCAATAAATTGGCGATGTACTTCGTTGTCTGCTTTTCCTGCCAGCTTATTTCCGGATGCTCATGTAAATGTGTAAAAATCTCCGTCAATCTCGGCTGTAAGTTTTGTAATACTTGATTCATATCATTCAACTCCATCGATTTGCTAAAAAGCTATTTTGGAAATCATCATATTTTACGCGTTGATTTTCATAATAGTCGTGATCCTGTGCAGTCATACCTGCAATTAAAGTATTTAAAAATGAAATAAGTGCTGGCATTGCATCAATCGTAGACATTTCTTGTTGTTCATTTATAAAAGTAATCGTCGCATATTGTGTAATAGGTGCAATTTTAGAATCTGTAATGCCAATGATTTCACAATGTTTCTCTTGAATTTCAGCTGCAAATTGAATCGGCTCTTTAAAATAGCGATGGAACGATAAAATAATGACCACACTATCCTCATCAATTTCTTGTAAAGCTCTAATGATTTCACTAGTATCAAAATCTAAAATCACGACGTTAGGACGCAGCATATTTAACGTAAAATACAACCATTGTGCCGCTAAATGGGACGAGCCATTCCCAACAATATAGATTTTTTTCTTCGTATGCAGCAGGATGGAAGCACGATTAAAATCTTCTTCGTTAATGTTCTTTGCAACGTTTAAAATGCTAGATGCATCCTTTTCCATCGTTTTTTCATAAAACCGCGGCGTTTCAAAAAGCGCCTGCTTTGATTGCAAATAATTGTGCAAACTACTAGTATTCCCTTCATTGAATAAATGCATCGTAATCTCACGTTGCAACTCAGCATAACCCGATAATCCTATAGCGTAGCAAAAGCGGATAACTGTCGTTTCACTTACCCCTGCTCTCTCCCCCACATAAGCAGCTGAATGAATACCTGCAGTCTGCATATTTTTGAGAATAAAGACAGCTACCTTCTGCTGACTCTTCGAAAGCTCCTGGTATTTATGTTGAATGACTTGGTGAATTGTTTGATTACCCATCAAAGAAGTATATCCTTTTTTATTTTATTTTTGAAGTTTTAACTTCATTCTGCATGATACATAGCCTAGCATAGTTTTTTTCACAATTCAATATATTTTCTGAAAGTTCTGTTTATATCTTCTGAAATCAATGAAAATGGCTGTTTTTTAAAAGATTGCTGCTTTTCAACCAATCGAGTGGGCTTGTTCAATAAGCAGGAATGAATTTTCGTTAATCTTTAACGGTGGATTTGTTTATAATTGGTAACCCTTGTTCGTTTCGAACATTATAAAGTACAGGGGCAGGAAAGTTATTACTTAATATTAGGAGGGATGTAGTAAGTGTTTATGAACCGTTGTATATTTTCTTCTTTTTAATTTTGCTTAGTTTGATTTATATTCTAGTAACTATTTATACAATCTGTAAATTTAATATGATCGGACTATTACTGGTTATTCTGTCTATATCTAGTTATTTGTTAATTGGTAAATATATGTTTGATGCAGATGAATACTCTTCATTATTCGGGTTAGGCTTTCTTGAATTGACACTTCTATCATATCCGTATATTTTTCTTGGATTATCAGTTGTTTTTGGAAAAAAGGGTGAGCGTAGTTAGAGGTGGCTTTCGTTAAAGATTCGGTTTGCGGAGAATAAAAAAGCAGAGTTAATCTTAAGAAATTAACTCTGTTTTGCTGAATTCAAGATTTTGTGTAGCATTCTAGTCTTGCAAAAAGAAATTCTCCCACTTAGGTTATCGTCCTATACGCCTTGAGGAAGGAAAGTTCTCTCGTTCTATAAAACTGCAAACAAAAAAGCCGAGGAATAAATCCACGACTTTTTTCAGGTGCCTAGCGACGTCCTACTCTCACAGGGGGAAGCCCCCAACTACCATCGGCGCTAAAGAGCTTAACTTCCGTGTTCGGTATGGGAACGGGTGTGACCTCTTTGCCATCATCACTAGACTATTTTCGGCTTTCAATATACATCGCATTTCTTCGTCAGCTTCAGTCGTTCAGTCAGTCACGTACTTGAGTACGCTCCTTCCCTCTCTCCATCGCTTCCTCGAACTACTCGTATCTTGAAACCCTTGATGAAAGTTTGTTCTTTCAAAACTGGATAAACGGTGCATTGAATGTTTCAAACATTTTGGTTAAGTCCTCGATCGATTAGTATTCGTCAGCTCCATGTGTCACCAC